>JBGPZN010000271.1:0-5078 GCA_041493815.1 Methylomirabilia bacterium | reverse complement strand
TCCTAGCCTGGCAGGATGGTGTTCAAGTCCTGACCACTGCCCACCAGGTTGACCATCTGAACGTCTCGTAAAGAAATGATTTGAAAGACTACTCCTTTGGTACTCGGGTTGCCTTGTCCACCCTCCATGCTCACGCGAGCGGGAGGTGAGATCGCAGTCATGAGGGAGTGGTGGTCGACCCGGTGGTACACGCCGATCATCGCGCTGGCCGCCCTGCTATTGGTGCTCCTCGTGGCCGGCCTCGCCGTCATGGAGATGCTGGCGCCCGAGGCGGCGAGCGTCGGCGCGTCGAGCGCGTGGACGGCGCCACTGGACCAGGCGGACGCGGCCCTCGCGCGCGGGGATGCCGCGGCCGCGATGTCCGCGTGGCGGGAGGCGCAGGCCGCCGCCCTCCGCAGCGGCCACTGGGAAGGCATGATCGCGGTCGGTGACGCATCGCGCCGGCTCGCGGAGGCCGGCCGTGGTCGGGGCCACGGTCTCGCGCGCGCCCGCCAAGCCTATCTCACCGCGCTCTTCCGCGCGCGTCGCGAACGCTCGCTCGACGGGTTGCTGAGTGCCGCCATCGCGTTCGGCGAGCTGGGCGATCGCGACGTGCTCGGGCAGGCGCTGCGCATCGCCGAGCAGCAGGCCGGCCGCGATCCCCTCTCGCGCGCTCGCGTGCGCAGCGTCGCCGACCGCTGGATGAGCCCACTGTTCGAAGCGGAACATCGTGATCCCACACTCTCAGGAGGACACCAGCCATGATCACCGAGTCGACGCTGACCCCGGCACCGTGGACGTCTCACCTCGAGGCCATGGACGCGGCGGTCACCACCAACAATGCCAGCGCCGCGGTGCTGGCCTGGCGTCACGCGTACTCCGCGGCGCTCGATCAGCCCGGCTGGCGCGGCCTCGTGGAGGTGGCGGGTGCCGCGCTCCACATCGGCGCCATTCCGGGCTTCCAGAAGGCGGCCGAGTCGCGGGCGCGGGAGAGCTACTGGACGGCCCTGTTCCGGGCGCGGCGGCAAGGCTCCCTCAACGGCGTGCTCGACGCCGCCGAAGCGTTCGGCACCCTGGGTGATCGGGTGATGGTCGAGCAGTGCATCCGGATCGCCGAGCGCCTGGTGATGCTCACCGGCGACGCCGACGCCGCCGATCGCGTGCGCTTGCTGGCGCTCGACCTGGCCCAGCGCTACATCGCGGTGGAGCGACCCGACATCTCCAGCTTCACCACGCTGCGGCGCTGACGCCGGGCCGCTCAGGGCGCCGGGCTCAGTAGCCGCCGCCCGGCGCCGTCCCCCGCGGCCGGCCGATGTCGCGCGCCAAGGGATCCTTGGGGGTCTCGGACTTGCCGCTTGGGTTCACGGCCACCCAGCCGCGGCCGCGCATGCAGCCGTCGTCCAGCTTGCCGCCCTTGGAGCAGTCCGCGTGGTCGCGGCGGAAGTCCTCGGTCGTGTACTTCGCGCTCAGCTTCATCCACTGGCGGTCGTCGGTGGCGCAGCCGGCGGCCAGCAGCGCGGCGCAGGTCAGGATCGGACCGAGGATCCAACGCATTGCGCCGCATTGTACCGGGTGTAAGGTCAGTAGGGAACCTGCTATGGGCGACCAGTTGCCGGGCGACGTGTGGTCGGGGCTCCTCCAGGTCCGCGAGCGCTTGCTCGCCGTCATCCCCGGGCTGCTGGTCCTGATCACGCTATTGGCCGTGGGTCTGGCGCTTGGCTGGCTGGCCCGGGTCATGGTCTCGCGGGTCGGGCGCGCAACCGGCGTCGACGGTCTGTTCGAGCGCTGGGGCGTGGCCCCGTCGCTGCGCCGCTCCGGCATCCTGCGCCAACCCTCCGATGTCCTTGGGCTCGTGTGCTTCTGGGCGATCTTCATCCTGTTCGCCAGCGTCGGGGTCGACGGGCTGGCGCTGCCCGGCGCGCCGGGAGCGACCGCCCTGCTGGTGGCGTTTCTGCCCCCGGTGTTCGCCGCCGCGCTGATCCTGCTGGTCGGCTGGCTCGTCGCGAACTTCCTCAGCCAGGGCGTGCTGATCGCCGCCGTCAACGCGCGGCTGCCGGAGGCGCGCCTGCTCGCTCGCGGCGTGCACTGGGGCGTGCTACTCTTCGCCGGCGCCACCGCGCTCACCCACCTCGGCATCGGCAAGGAGATGGTCCTCGTCGCGTTCGGGGTCACCTTCGGCGGCGTCGTGTTCGCGCTGGCGCTGGCGTTCGGGCTCGGTGGCCGCCACATCGCGCGCCACATTCTCGAGCGCCGGCTTCGCCGCGACGAGGCCCCGCCCCAGGAGCGCATCAGCCACCTCTGAGGCGCTCGGGCGGAAAGATCACAAATCCCACCCCGCTCCGCTCCAGCCACACCCGTGCGAGCTCGTCGATGCGATAGCGGCGCGCCACGGACGCGACACCCGGCGCCGCCGGATCGTTCACGAGCGCGTCATCGCCCTCCCATCCCGTGAGCACCAGCAGATGGCCCGGCGTCTGCGCCGCGGCGGCGCCGGTCAACTCGCCGGCGGCGTAGCGGACCGACGCGATCACCGGCAGGCCCCGTGCGAGACACCACGCCGCCGCCGGCCAATCAGGGAAGCGCAGCAGATATCCGGCGAGGCCGCGCCGGCCCGCCGCCTTGATCGCCGCGGGCCAGACCCCGTAGAGATCGAGGCCGGGCTGAAACATCTCGGCAGCGAGTGGGACCAGCCCGACCGGACGCTGCCAGAAATCGAGCACCATCGCCACGCACGTCGGCGAGCAGATCCGGCTCGCGATCGTGGGGTCGGCGGCCATCTGGCTCCGCGCGGGGACCTCGAGCCGGGTGCCGGGCGTGGCTGTTGCGGCGCGCGGAGGCATGGGTGTCGCGGCATCCGCCGCCGACAGGGTCAGCATCCAGGGCGCGGTGAGCACGGCGGCCGCGGCCGGTGCGCTCACCCGTGCGCGCAGCCGCGCGGCCTCGACGGGTGCCTGGGTGCGGAACACGTCGATGTCGACGGCGAGCGGCCCGGCCCCTGATTGCGGCCCGAACGAGGCCGGCCCCAGCCCGGCGCCGGCAGCCCAGGGCGACCAGGCGCCGCCCACGCGCACGGAGAGCTCGAGACGAACGCTGTACGGCGCGTCGGTGAGCGCGGCGAAGGAGGGAACGAAGTGCGTGGCGCCGGCCATCGGCCACTCGGGGGCTTCGATGAGGCTGTCGGCGCCGCCACGATCCACCGGGGGCGACAACGTGTCGAGGCGGCGGCGACAGCTCGGAGGCACGGCCTCGGTCACGCCGGACGCCGGGATGCCACTGGTCGCGACCCACAGTCCCGTCGTCATGACCGAAATCGACCGGCGCCGGCCGCGCGCATCACGTGGTGTTACGCGACGCGCGCTGCCAGAAATGCCAGGGACGACTGGCGAGCCGCACCGAGCTGGACACACGCCAGTGCCGGCGTTGCGTCACGGCCCACGCCGCCTGAGACATCGGAGTCGGGGGCCGCGAACGGAGCGTCGCTGCTCCGCCCGCGGCGGTCCCTCTGGATGGTATGCGCGGCGCTACGGCCGCGCGCTCCGACATCGCCGGAGCATTCAACTGCACATGGCTGCGCCGGACGTGGCCGCTAGCAGGCCCACCCCGACGCGCTCGCGTGGCCCGGTGGCGTAGTCTCCATCCGCACCCCCTTGTACTTGCAGCGTGCGTCCGACGGAACGGGATCCGCGTCCCGTCGCCTCCTCTCTACGCCCACCGGCGGCCATGGTCAAGTGTCGCGCGCGCGCGCACGTGCCCGAATTCACGACCCGCGCAGGCGCGGATCGAGCACGTCGCGGAGCGCGTCGCCGAGCATGTTGAAGCCGAAGACCGCCAGCGAGATCGCCACGCCGGGCCAGACCGCCATCCACGGAGCCCGGAACATGTACGTCCGGCCCGAGCCCGACAGCATCCCGCCCCACGAGGGATGCGGCGGCGGCACGCCGAAGCCGAGAAAGGACAGCGCGGACTCCGCGAGGATGACCGCGCCGAGGCCGATGGTGGCGAGGATGATGATGGTGGCGGTGACGTTGGGCAGCAGGTGCCGCACGATGATGCGGGTGTGGCCGCAGCCGATCGCCCGGGCCGCCTCGACGTACGAGTGCTGCATGATCCCCAGCGTGGCGCCCCGGATCACCCGCGAGTTGGTGGCCGCGATCAGCACGGAGAGCGAGATGACCACGTTGCCGAGCCCGGGCCCGAGCACCGCCATGACCGACAGGATGATGATCAGGTAGGGAAACGACAGCCACGCATCGACCACCCGCTGCACCAGCAAGTCCCAGGCGCCGCCGAAGTACGCGCTCGACACGCCGATGGCGGTGGCCAGGAGCACGGCCAGGCCGATGGTGAGGAACCCCACGGTGATCGACACGCGCGCACCGTAGACGACGCGGCTCCACATGTCACGGCTGAGGTTGTCGGTCCCGAGCCAGTGCGCCGCGCTGGGCGCCTTCATGCGGGCGCCCCGGATCGTCTGGTCGTACCCGTACGGCGCGATCTGCTCCGCGAACGCCGCCATCACCAGCATGGCGATGACGATGACGCCCCCGACCGCGCCCAGCGGCTTGCGCCGCACGAAGCGGCCCACCGCCACGAGCGCGCGCGCGGAGCGCGAACGAGAGTTCGCCGCGGGCCGCGGCACCGGCGCCGCACCGTTCAGATCCATCACCGCCGAACCAGGCTGACTCATCGCGTTCTCGCGCCGGGTCCCCCCGAGTTCAGTATCGGATCCTCGGATCGAGGACGGCGTACAGGGCGTCCACGCCGAGGTTGACCATCACGACGGTGGACACGACCAGCAGGTTCACGCCCTGGATGACCGGGTAGTCACGCTGGTTGATCGCGTCGAACAGGAAGCGGCTCATCCCCGGCAGCCCGAAGACGGTCTCGATCACCACGGTGCCGCCGATGATCTGCGGCAGCTGGGTGCCGAGCAGCGTGACGACGGGAATGATCGCGTTGCGCAGGCCGTGCTTGAGCACGACGCCGCGCTCGGCCAGCCCCTTGGCCCAGGCCGTGCGCACGTAGTCCTGGCGGAGGACCTCCAGCAGCATGCCGCGCGTCAGGCGCATGAGCGCGGCCGAGGCCGCGATGCCGAGGAT
>JBGPZN010000231.1:0-5751 GCA_041493815.1 Methylomirabilia bacterium | reverse complement strand
GGACCCGTACCCGTTCATCCTGCTGAACCTGTTCCTGTCGATGCTGGCCGCGATCCAGGCGCCCGTCATCATGATGAGCCAGAACCGCCAGGACGCGAAGGACCGCGTCCGCAGCGAGCTCGACTTCGCCGTCAACCGCAAGGCCGAGAGCGAGATCATCCAGCTCGCCGCCAAGCTGAATCGCATCGAAGACCGCCTCGACGACATCGCAACCGTCGTCGCACGCCCCGCCCACCCGCCGCCCCCGCCCGTCCACGCACCGGACGCGACGGGTTGAGCCGACAGCGACTAGAGGCCGGCGCGCTTGAGCACGGCGCCGATGTTCTCCGGCGCCGGCTTGCGGGCGCCGCTCTCGACTTCGTGCATGACCTCGATGACAGCCGCGGAGACGGGCGTGGGCACGCCCTTCGCGCGGCCCTGCGCGACGACGTGGCCGTTCATGTAGTCGATCTCGGTCGGGCGGCCCTTGGTCACGTCCTGGGCCATCGACGCCTTCCAGTTGCGAGTGGACGTGGTCTTGGGCGTGAGCATCTCGTCGAGGGCCTGATAGGTCTCGCGGCGAGTGGAGTCGGCCCAGCGCTCGGCGGCCTCGCCGTTGAACTTCGGGATCTTGTAGCCGAGTGCCAGCCCGACGCGCGCCGACTCGCCGGCCAGGTGGATGGCGATCGCGCGGCCGACCTCGCTGCCGGCGATCTCGGCCGAGCCGAGGCCGGACATGCCCTGCACGGGGTTGCCCATGGAGTTGGCGCAGAGCTTGGACCAGCGCTCACCCCAGAGGTTGTCCGTCGTGAGCGAGCCGTCGACGACCGAGAGGATCTCGGCCAGCTCCTGGGCGCGCGGCGTGATGCGGCCGTCGTGCTCGCCCACGCGGAAGACGTCGTGGCCCTTGCCGGTGCCGCGCTCTATGCCGCGCTCGACCGTGCCCGGCTTCCAGCACGCCACGCCGATCTTCGACATGATGAGCCCGAGCGAGCGGCCGGCGCCGGCGACGGCGGCGACCCGCGGATCGGGCCAGCAGTTCTGCGAGGAGACGACGACGCCGTCCGCCGACAGGTGCCGGAGCGCGAGCTGGGTGGCCCACTCCGTGTCGTAGACCTTCATGGCCACGAACGCGAGGTCGAAGTCGCGCGGCAGCCGCTGGGCCTCGTGCAGATGCACGGCGGTGGGGCGCGCGTTGAACGGATCGTGCGGTCCAGTGACGGAGATGCCCTGGCGGCGGATGGTCTCGACTTGCTCGGCCCAGGCGTCGATCAGGGTGACGTCGTGGCCGGCTCGGGAGAGGAACGCGCCCAGGTAACTGCCGATGGCGCCGGCGCCGACGAACAGGATCTTCTTGCTCACGGGGGCCTCCTGCGGGATGAGTGTGCGCGCATTATCGCTCCGTCCGGGGTTGGGGCGCGAGCCCCGCCGGCGCCCACCAGTTCCAGCGTCCGAGCAGGCACATGGTGGCCGGCACCAGCAGGGCGCGCACGATGGTGGCGTCGACGATGACGGCGATGCCCATGCCGATGCCCATGGCCTTGATCATCGTGACCGAGTTGGCGACGCCGAAGCCGAAGAACACCCCGGCCATGATGGCGGCCGCCCCGGTGATGAGCCGGCCGGTGTGGGCCAGGCTCTGCGCCACCGCCAGCGCGTTGTCGCCGGTGCGCAGCCACTCCTCGTGGGTGCGGCTGAGGAGCAGCACCTCGTAGTCCATCGACAGGCCGTAGAGGATGCAGAACATGATGAGCGGGATCGGCGTCTCGATCGGCGCCGGCGTGAAGTCGAGCCAGGCGGCCAGGTGGCCCTCCTGGAATATCCACACCAGCGCGCCGAAGGAGGCGGTGATCGACAGCAGGTTCATCACGATCGCCTTGAGCGGCAGCAGCATCGAGCGCAGGAGCAGGAAGAGCGCGACGTAGGTGGCGATCACGACGAAGCCGATGGCCGCCGGCGCGGCCCCACGCACGACGTCGATGAAGTCGAGGTCGAAGGCGGTGGGCCCGGTCAGCAGGAGCTCGGCGTCGATCGGCGGGTGCTCGCTCCGGATCCGCCGGACCAGCGCGCGCGCCTCGTCGCTCGCGGCCGGCAGGTGCGTGTGCACGGCCACGATCACGACGTGAGCGCCCGCCATCTGCTGGAAGGCGACATCGAGGCCGGGCGGGCGGAAGGCCGCCGGGACCGCGGCGATCTGCGTGTACTGCTCGCGCGTGATCCCCGGCGCCAGGTCCACGATGCTGTCGATGCGCTTGACGTCGGGCAGCGCGCGAATCCAGCGGGTGAGGTCGTACAGGGCCCGGATGCGCGCGGCCGCCAGCGGGCTGCCCTCGCGGTAGTGCAGGACCAGCACGATGGGATTGGTGTCGGCGCCCGGGAACTCGCGCTGGAGCAGCTCGCTGCCGCGGCGCGACTCGCGCTCCACCGGCAGCGTCCTCGCGTCGCCGGCGCCGAGGTGCAGGCGCTGCAGCGGCAGGCCGGCGGCCGCGAGCACCAGCACGACCGGGATCACCACCGGCCACGGCCGCGCCATCACGAAGCCGGCCACGCGGTGCCAGAACCGGGAGTCCCGCCGCCCGCCTGGCCGGCCCACGAACGGCACGCGGAGCGCGTCGACGCGCGGGCCCAGAATGGCGAGCAGCGCCGCCAGGAACGTGAGGCTGTAGACGACGGCGGCCGCGACCACGATCATGCCGGCCAGGCCCAGCGAGCTGATCGTGTTCATCCGGAGCACCAGGAGGCTGGCCAGGCCGATCGCGACGGTGAGGCCCGAGAAGACGACGGCGCGGCCGGCGGTCTGCAGCGTGCGGGCCAGCGCGTCCTCCACCGGATGCTCGCGCATCTCCTCGCGGAAGCGCGTGACGACGAAGAGCGAGTAGTCGATGGCCACGCCGAGCCCGATCATGCTGACGATGTTGGCGGCGTAGCCCGACACCGGTGTCACCCGACCGAGCAGCAGCGTGCCGGCCAGGCCGACCGCCACGGCGAGCACGCCGACGACCACCGGCAGCAGCGCCGCGACACCCGAGCCGAAGACGAGGAGCAGCAGCACCAGCACCACCGGCAGCACGACCAGCTCGGAGCGGCGCAGGTCGGCGCGGGTGACCTGGTAGAAGTCGTAGTTCATGGCGGCCGGGCCGGTGGCGAAGACCTCCAGCGTCTTGGAGCGCACCTGGCTGCGGATGGCGGTGTAGAGTCCGGGCGACAGGCCGCCGAAGGTCATCGACGCGAACGCCGGGGCCCGTCCCGTCAGCTCGACGGCGACCCAGGTGCGATGCCCGTCGCGCGACAGCCGCGTCGCCTCCGGCGGCTGGCTGTCCCACGCCGTGCGGATGCGCGCGACCCGCTTGTCCAGGCGCAGCGGGGCCAGCGCGCGCTCGATCGCCTCGCGGAAAGCCGGATCGGTGGCGGCGAGCGTGGCGTGGCTGAACACGAGACCGATCGTGGGCGGGCGGCCGGGTAGCTCGCGATCGATCAGCTCGACGGCCCGAACCGCTTCGGTCACCGGCGGCCTCACCTCCAGCTCGAGGTCGGAGTCGCTCGAGAGGAGATAGGCGGCCGGCAGCAGCGGCACAAAGGACAGCAGCAGGAGCGGCCACCGGAAGCGAAACGCCACACGACCCCACGCGGCCAGCAGGGTGAGCCTCCTCGGATGTGCAGCGTCGCGGCTGTGCTTCCTTATATACGCTATATTACGGCCCGCGCAGAGCTTCCAGGATCGGAGGATCGTCATGAGCAGCGGCAACGGCGCGAGCGCGCAGGGTGTGCGGCAGATCGCCTGGTTCAACTGTCCCGGCGGCGGCCAGGTGGTGGTGGACGGCCGCGTCGCCTGCATCGCCCACATGAAAGCGCCCCACGGCACGACGCTGGTCGACGTCAGCGATCCCAAGGCCCCTCGCCAGATCTCGACGCTCGAGGTGCCGCCGGGCACGCATTCCCACAAGGTGCGCGCCGTCAACGGCCTCATGCTCGTCAATCGTGAGGGCCACGGCGCGCAGCCGGGGACGGGCGCCGGCGGCCTCGGCATCTACGACGTCTCGACGCCGAGCCGTCCGCGCGAGATCACCTTCTGGCGTAGCGGCGGCCTCGGCGTGCATCGCTTCACGTTCGACGGCCGCTACGCCTACATCTCGCCGGAGATGGACGGCTACCAGGGCAACATCATGATGATCCTCGACCTCGCCGACCCGAGCCGGCCCCAGGAGGTCGGGCGCTGGTGGATGCCGGGGCAGTGGGTGGGCGGCGGCGAGACGCCGTCGTGGAAGGGGCGCCACCACCGTTGCCATCATCCCATCCGGCAGGGCAATCGCCTGTACGTCAGCTACTGGCACGGCGGCTTCGTGATCCTCGACATCGAGGACATGGCCAAGCCCCGGCACGTCGCCGGGCTGGACTGGAGCCCGCCGTTCATCACGCCGACCCACACCGCGCTGCCGGTGCCGTTCCCGCTGCAGGGACGGCGCGTGATGCTGGTGGCCGACGAGGACGTCGCCAAGCTCGAGCCGGGGCCGCCGTCGTTCCTGTGGCTGGTGGACATCACCGACGAGAAGCACCCGATGCCGTTCGCCAGCTTCCAGGTGGCGGGCGTGGACGGGTCGCCGCAGCCGGAGTTCACCGGCTGCCATCAGCCGGTCGAGACGATCACCTCGACCGAGGTTCCCACGGCGTGGTTCGCGTACGGGCTGCGCATCGTCGACATCTCGAAGCCGCACGCGCCGCGCGAGGCGGCGCACTTCCTGCCGGCGCCGCCGGCGGGCCACGACCGCGTGTGCAGCAACGATGTCTTCGTCGACGACCGCGGGCTGATCTATCTCATCGATCGTGGGCGGGGGATGCACATCCTCGAGCGTGTGTAGCGCGTCGATCGCGTGACGCGCGCGGGCGGCGGCCGGTGCGCAGAACGGCGGGCGCGGGCGGCGTGGGCCCTCGGGGCGCCACGATGGCTCGCCGGTCGCCGCAGGCTCGCTCCGGGCGTGGCGAAGCGCGGGCCCCCCATCCCCCAGAGGGGGCTGGGGTGTGGCCGAGTCGGATCGTTGGCGGCGCGCCTTCGCCACGCCCTGCGCTCGCGCGGCGACGACGGCTCGCCATCAAGTGGCGCCCCGAGGGCCCACGCCGCCCGCGCCCGCCGTTCTGCGCACCGGCCGGTCACGCGGGCGTCCACTTCAAACGCTCCGACATCGACATGTTGCTCGCGCTGAAGCTTGTGTTGGTGCCGGGGCTTGTTGCGGGCGTCACGCTCGGTGCGCGGCGATGGGGGCCGCGGATCGGGGGTTGGCTCACGGCGATGCCGCTCGTTGCCGGGCCCACGCTGTTCTTCTTAGCGATGGAGCAGGGGCATGCGTTCGCGGCGCGGGCGGCGCTGAGCACGCTGGTCGGATTGATCGGCGTGTCGGCGTTCGGTGTCGTGTACGGGTGGACGGCGCTGCGGTGCGGGTGGGGGCTCAGTGTGGTGGCGGGGTGGGCGGCGTTCGTTGTCACGACCATGCTGGCGCAGGCGGTGGCGTGGACGCCGGCGGTGGCGCTGGTGGCGACGCTGGTGGCGTTCGCGGTTGCTGCGCGCGTGCTGCCGGCGGAGCGCGGGCGGCCGGTGGTCTTCGCCCCGCCGGCCTGGGACTTGCCGCTGCGGATGGTGGGCACGCTGGCCGTCGTGCTAACGGTGACCTCCGTCGCCGATCGGCTGGGGCCCGAGCTGAGCGGGGCGTTCACGCCGTTTCCGGTGGCGCTGGCGGTGTTGCTGGTGTTCGCGCACGCGCAGGAGGGCGCGCCGCTGGC
>JBGPZN010000144.1:0-8031 GCA_041493815.1 Methylomirabilia bacterium | reverse complement strand
TGACCCGTAGAGGTGCGGCGCCCGTCCTGATCGCGGCACCCCTCGATGCCGCAGCGCCCCGCTCCCTCGCTGCTGCGCCGCCCCTGGGTGGGTCTGCCGGTCGTCATGGCGTGGCGGGGGTCGAGACCGGCGCGTATACTGCGTGAGTCTATGGGCGTTCCCAAGGCATTGACCGTCGCCGGCTCAGATTCCGGCGGCGGTGCCGGTATCCAGGCCGACCTCAAGACGTTCTCGGCGTTCCGGGTGTTCGGCATGTCCGCGATCACGGCGGTGACGGCGCAGAACTCCGTCGGTGTGACGGGCGTTCACAACCTGCCGCCGGAGTTCGTCGCCCTGCAGATCGACGCGGTGCTCGACGATTTCGGCGCCGACGCGGTGAAGCTCGGGATGCTCTCCACCGCCCCCATCATCCGGGCCGTCGCCAGCCGGCTGAGCGCGCACGGCCAGACGCGCGTCGTGCTCGACCCGGTGATGGTCGCCAAGTCGGGCGCGCTGCTGCTGCAGCCCGACGCCCGGGCGGCGCTCATCGAGGCCCTGCTGCCGCTGGCCGAGGTGGTGACGCCGAATCTGCACGAGGCCGCCGTGCTCGCCGACATGGCCGTCGCCACCGAGGCCGACATGGAAGAGGCGGCCCGGCGCATCCACGCGCAGGGGCCGCGGCACGTGCTGGTCAAGGGGGGGCACCTGAAGGATTCGGCCACCGACCTGCTCTACGACGGGCGCGGCTTCACGCGCTTCCCCGCTCCCCGGCTCGACTCGCACAACACGCACGGCACCGGCTGCACGTTGTCGGCGGCGATCGCCGCCGGGCTCGCGCAGGGTGCGCCGCTCGCCGCCGCCGTCGGCGAGGCCAAGGCCTACGTCACCGCCGCGATCCGTGAGGGCTTCCCGGCCGGCCGCGGCGTCGGCGTCCTCCGTCACTTCGTCAGTGGCTGGTAGCGATGGCCCGCTCGGTGGACGATCGGATGCCGTTCATGGAGCACCTGGGCGAGTTGCGCGTGCGCATCATGCGCGCGATGTACGGCCTGCTGGCGGGCACCGTGATCGCGCTGCCGTTCAGCGAGCGCATCGTCGACTGGCTCGCGCGGCCGGTCACCCGGCTCGGCTACGAGCTCGTGTTCACGGCGCCGGCCGAGGCGTTCTGGGTGCAGATGAAGGTCGGGCTCATCGCCGGCGTGTTCGTCGCGGCGCCGGTCATCCTGTGGCAGGTGTGGGCGTTCATCGCGCCGGGACTGCACGGGCACGAGAAGAAGTACGCCGTCCCCTTCGTCCTCATCGGCTCGGTCATGTTCCTGGCGGGTGGCGCCTTCTCGTTGTTCGTGGTGACACCTTACGCGCTGACGTTCCTGCTCAGCTACGCGCGGCCCGGCCTCAAGCCCATGATCACGATCCAGAACCACATCGACTTCCTGCTGAAGTTCACGCTGGCCTTCGGTGCCGTCTTCGAGCTGCCGCTGGCGCTGACCCTGCTGGCGCGGATGGGCGTCGTGAACGCGCGCATGCTGGCCAAGAACCGCAAGTACGCGATCCTCGGCGCCTTCGTGGCCGGCGCGGTCTTGACGCCGACACCCGACGCCTTCAACCAGGCGCTGATGGCCGGACCGCTCATCATCCTGTACGAGGTCGGCATCGTGTGTGCGCGCATCTTCGGCCGCAAGCCGGCGCCGGCGCCCGTGGCGGGGAGCGCATGACCGAGCCTGTAAGCGTGGCCGTGCGAGCCGCAGCCGTAGGCGAGGCGAGCCCGTAAACGTGGACTTCAACTCCCTCGATCTGCCCGAGCCCGTCATGCAAGGCATCCGCGAGGCCGGCTTCGTCATCGCCACCCCGATCCAGGAGGCGGCGCTGCCGCTGGCCCTCAAGGGCAAGGACGTGGCGGGCCAGTCGCAGACGGGCACCGGCAAGACGGCGGCCTTCCTCATCGCCGCCTTCACGCGCATGCTGCGCACGCCGGCGCCGCCGGCCTCGGGGCCCAGCGCGCCGCGCGTGCTGATCATCGCGCCCACCCGCGAGCTGGTGGTCCAGATCGAGTCCGACGCGCACCAGCTCGGGCGGTTCACGCCGTTCCGGATCCAGGCCGTCTACGGCGGCATCGACTACGCCAAGCAGCGCGACACGCTGGCCGCCGGCTGCGACGTGCTGGTCGGCACCCCGGGCCGGCTGATCGACTACCTCAAGCAGCACGTGTGGACGCCGCGCAAGGTCGAGGTGCTCGTCGTCGACGAGGCCGACCGGATGTTCGACATGGGGTTCATCGCCGACCTGCGCTTCATCCTGCGCAAGCTGCCGCCGCCGGAGCGGCGCCAGTCGTTCCTCTTCTCGGCGACGCTGTCCTTCCGCGTCCTGGAGCTGACCTGGGAGTTCATGAACAACCCCAGCCAGATCACGATCATGCCCCAGCAGAAGACGGCCGAGCGCGTGGAGCAGCTCCTCTACCACGTCGCCCGCGAGGAGAAGTTCGGGCTGCTGCTGGGGTTGCTGCGCCGCGAGGGCGGCGAGCGCATCCTCATCTTCTCCAACACCCGCGAGGAGGCCCGGCGGCTGGAGGACCGGCTCACGCGCAACGGATGGGACGCGCGGGCGCTCACCGGCGACGTCGACCAGAAGCGCCGGCTGCGCATCCTCAACGACTTCAAGGAGGGCCTGCTGCCGGTGCTGGTCGCCACCGACGTCGCCTCCCGCGGCCTGCACATCGAGGCGGTCAGCCACGTCGTCAACTGGGACCTGCCACAGGACGTCGAGGACTACGTCCATCGTATCGGCCGCACGGCGCGCGCCGGCGCCGGCGGCAAGGCCATCGCGCTCATCGACGAGGCGAGCGCGCTCTATCTGGAGCCGATCGAGAAGTTCATCGGCCAGAAGATCACCGTCGAGTGGCCCGAGGACGATCTCATCCTGCCCGAGATCAGGCCGACGGCCGAGGAGCGTCGCCGCTACGCCGAGGAGCGCCGTGCGCGGCTCGACGCGCGTCGTGGCCGCGACGACCGCGGCGGGCGCCGAGGCAGCGGCAGCGGCCGCGAGGGCGGACCCCATGGCGGGCCCGAGCGTCGGCCCAGCTCCGAGCCCCGGCGCGAGGCGCTCCCGCCCGCCGCGCCGCCGACCGAGGCCGCGCCGGGCCCGGCTCTCCCGGGCGTACCCGGTCGCCCGCGCCGGCGTCGAGGTCGGCGGGGTGGATCCGGCGCGAGTGATTGAGTGGGGGGCCCCGAGATGGCCGCTTGATTTACATGGGGGCCTCGACATGGCCCCCACCCCCCAACGCTCCTCGACACCCCGCGGGTCGATCCCTCACTCGGGGCGGGCGGCGTAGGCCAGCAGGGCGTCGATCTGCTCGGGTAGGCCGAACAACCTCACGCGATCGCCCGGACGCAGGACCGTGTCGGCCGAGGGATGCGGCACCACGGTCCCGTCGGCGCGCGTGATCGCCACCACCGACACTCCGAAGCGCTCCCGTACGCGCGCATCGTGCAGCGTGCGGTCGGTGAGAGCGCCGGCCTCCAGCGTGACCTCCTCGAGCTGAGGCAGGCCGCCCTCCACCGGGTGCGGACCGGCCAGGTCCATCGCCTCGCGGTACTGCTCGAGGTACGCCAGCACGCGCTCGCGCGGCAGCTCCAGGCGGCGCAGCGCGTGGCGGATCAGGGTGGAGGCGGCCTCGAGCTCCGGCTGGATCACCTCGGTGGCGCCGGCCTGGCGCAGCGGCTCGTGGTGGTCGCGATCGTGGGCGCGGGCCAGGATCGGCATCGTCGCGTTGAGCGCGCGCAGGTGGCGGACCACCAGGCGCACGCGCTGCGTCTCGGGGAGCGCCACCACGGCCAGCGCGGCGCGCCCGGCGCCGGCCTGCTCCAGCAACCGGCGATGGCCGGCGTCGCCGAAGAGGCTGGGGATCCCGCGCTCGCGCAGCCCGCGGACCACGTCGGGATCGTTCTCGATCGCGATCCAGCGGACGTGGAACGTGTCGAGCGCCTCCGCCACCGCGCTGCCCACGCGCCCGTACCCGCACAGGATGACGTGGCGCTCCAGCTCGGGCGCCGTGGGGTCGAGCTCGGGCAGCGCGGGCCCGACCCGGAGCGCGCCGAGATACCGTGGCGCCACCCGCACCAGCGCCGCGTTGATCAGGATCGTGATGAGCGAGGCGGCCAGCGTCACCTGGTACACGTCGGCCCCGATGTGCCCTTCCTCCCGCGCGGCCTTCACCAGCACGAACGAGAACTCGCCGATCTGGGCCAGACCGATCCCGGTCAGCAGCGCGGTCCGCAGCGTCTCGCCGAAGAGCCGGACCACGCCGACGCGGACCACCAGCTTGCCGACGACGACCAGCGCCACCATGGTGGCCAGCAGCGGCAGGTTGTCGAAGACGCTCCGGGGATCGATGAGGGCGCCGACGGTGACGAAGAAGAACGCGCCGAAGGTGTCGCGCAGGGGCAGCAGGTGGGCCAGCGTCTCGTGGGCGAAGTCCGAGGTGCTGATGAGCAAGCCGGCCAGAAACGCCCCCAGCGCGAGCGACAGGCCGACGGCCTGGGTCAGCGCCGCCGTGCCGAGCCCGATGGCGAGCGCGACCATGAGGAACAGTTCCTGGTCGCGCGTGCGGGCCACGCGGGTGAGCAGGGGCGCGATGACGCGGGCGGCCCCCGCGACGAACGGGACCAGGACGAGCGCGGCGATGCCGAGGCCGCGCCCGATCATGAGCAGCCGATCGGCGGCGAGCGCGCCGAGCGCCGGCATCAGCGCCAGCAGCACCACCACCGCGAGGTCCTCGACCAGGCTGATGCCGACCAGGACCCGGCCGTGGCGCGTGTGCAGCTCGCCGCGGTCGAGCAGCAGGCGGGCCAGCACCATGGTGCTGGCGACGCAGATCACGATGCCGATGACCAGGCCCTGCAGCGGCGGCCAGCCCAGTGCGAGCCCCACCACGACGGCCAGGCCGATCGACAGCGCGGTGCCGAGCGTGCCGCCGATCAGGGCCACGCCCTTCACCCGCTGCAGGTCCTTGAGCGAGAACTCGAGGCCGACGCAGAACATCAGCAGCACGACGCCGATCTCGGCGAACGCCTCGAAGTTGTGCGCATCCGCCACGGCCGGACCGGGCGTGAAGGGGCTGATGGCCATGCCGCCGAGGACGTAGCCGAGGACGAGCGGCTGGCCCAGGCGCCACGCCAGCGCGCCGCCGAGCACCGCGGCCAGCAGGACGAGCGCGAGGTCGCGAAAGAACTGCGGATCGCCGGCCATCGCGCCGGCACGATAGCACGCCGCGCGGCTCGACCGCGGCCCTCCGGGACCGGGGAACGGGACTCGTGCGAGGGTAGTTGAGGGAGTAAGGACGCCCGCGTCGAAAAGGTTGCGTGTGCGGAGTTCACCATGCGCTAGAGTGGGAGGCAGAGGTGGCGACGAACTTTATCGCTATCGACCGGTGACGGACTTCTTGCCGGACACCCCCGCTGTCGCTCGTCCCTACTGCCCTGATTGTGAGCCAGACGCCGATCCGTGCCGTGAGATCCTCGACGTCCGTTGGTGCGCGGCGCACACGCCCGCGTGGAACGGCGCCGACGACGGCGCGGTGCGGGCGGAGGCGTTTCTGTCGGGTAGCACGGAGGCGGGCGGCGACGACAATCGACGCTGGTGTCAGCTGGTGCATGGCCCGGGCGCGGTGACGGCCTCGGCCACGGTCAGCGGCTCCCGGCGCCGGGCGGGGCGCGCACCGGCTCGAATCGCTCCCAGGGCCTAGCGCCACCGCGGACTACGAGGTTGGAGGGGGCGAGACGCCCCCTCCAACACCTCCCCGGTTTGCGCTGGGCCCGCACGGGCCGCGATCCCGCCTCGACCGGTGAGCGAACAACTCTCTCGGCCCGCGCCGTCGCGCACTCCGAGGGCGGGGCTCAGCGCTTCTGGTATTTCTCCGGGGCCTTCATTGGCGCGAAGAACGCGGGGCGCGCCATCCGCCCCACGGGCACCTCGATCAACACCGGCCGATCCATCGTCACCGCCTTGCGCACGAGGTCGCCGACGTCCGTCGGCTTGGCGGCGCGCAGGCCGACGACGCCGTAGGCGTCGGCCAGCTTCATGAAGTCGGGATTGGTCACGGTGGCGCCGTGGGTGCCGCCCCAGGACTCGTCGAGGTCCCGGGCGACGTTGCCGTAGGCGTTGTCGTTGAAGAGCACGATCACCGCGTTGATCTTCTCGCGGGCGGCGGTCGACAGCTCCTGCGAGTTGTACATGAAGCCGCCGTCGCCGGTGATGCACACCACCGCCCGCTCGGGGCGCGCGACCTTGGCGCCCAGGGCGGTCGGAACCTCGAAGCCCAGGTTGCCGGAGTACGAGGAGGTCAGATACGTCCGCGGCCGGTAGACCGGCCAGAACGGCCGCGAGTAGTACCCGATCTGGGTCATGCCGGCGATGACGATCGCGTCCTCCGGCGTGCCGGCGCGCACCGCCTTCAGGATCGAATGGTTCGGTTCCTGCGTATCGAGCGCGGCGATGGCCTCTCGCAGCCGCTCGCGCTCGGCCTTGCGCGTGGGCTGGGGCGGCGCATCGCTGCGCAGTCGCTCGAGCAGCCGTTCCAGCGTGGCCCGGGCGTCGCCGACCAGCCCGGCCGCGGTCGGATGGTTGCGGCCGACCTCCTCGCCGTCCACGTCGATCTGCACGATCTTCTGATGGGGCTGGAAGGCGGCCACCGCACAGCGCGAGCCGACGACCAGGACGACGTCCGCCGCGTCCAGGTACTCGCGCAGCGGATTCTTGGGCCACAGCGCCGCGCCGAGCGAGAGATCGCTGTGGTCGCTCGCCGCCCCCTTGCCCTCCGCTGACTGCACGATCCCGGCCTGCAGATACTCGGCCACGGCCACCAGGACCTCGTGGGCGCCGGAGGCGTGCACGCCGCCGCCCGCGTAGATGATGGGGCGGCTGCCGCCCAGCAGCGCGCGCGCGGCTCGCTCGATGTCGGCGTCCGGAGCGGCCGTGCGCTCCACCATGACCGGGGGCAGCAGCTCGGCCTCGCCCTCGTCCTCCAGCGTGTCCGGCGGAATCTCCAGGTGCACGGGCCGCGGGCGCCCGGTCTTGAGCTGCCGGAAGGCCTCATGCACCGCGGCCGGAATCTCCGAGACCTCGAGCACGCGCTTGCGCCACTTGGTGATCGGCTTGACGACGTCGAGCTGCTCGTTGATCTCGTGCAGGACGCCGACGTCCTTGCCGAGATAGCGCTTCGGCACCTGGCCGGCGACCAGGAACACGGGCGACGAGCACGAGTAGGCGGTGCTGAGCCCGGCGCCGGCGTTGAGCACGCCGGGACCCGGCACGACCAGCGCGACGCCGATGCCGCCACCGGCGCGGGCGTAGCCGTCGGCCATGTAGGTCGTGGCCTGCTCGTGGCGGGTCAGCACGAAGCGGATGTCCTTCTCCTCGCGCAGGGCGGCCATGGCGCCGTAGAGCTGCACGCCGGGCAGGCCGAACACCACGCGGACTCCTTCACGCTGCAGCTGCTTGGCGAGCGCCTCGCCTCCGGTCATACGGGGCATGGGATGGTTCCTCTCCTAGCTGTGCTTGCGGAGCTCGAGGCGGCCGATCTGGCGGCGGTGCACCTCGTCGGGGCCGTCGGCGAACCGCAGCGTGCGCGAGTGCGCCCACCAGAAGGCCAGGGGGAACTCCTGGCTCACGCCGCCGCCGCCGTGCAGCTGCATGGCGCGGTCGAGCACGCCGAGCGTCATGTTCGGCACCGCCACCTTGATCTCGGCGATGGCCTGCTTGGCCGCCTTGTTGCCGACCGTGTCCATCATGTAGGCCGCGTGCAGCACCAGCAGCCGCGCCTGGTCGATCTCGATGCGCGACTGGGCGATGCGCTCGGTGGTGATGTCGTTCTCGGCCAGCCGCTTGCCGAAGGCCACGCGGTTGAGCGAGCGCTTGCACATGTACTCCAGCGCGCGCTCGGCCACGCCGATCTGGCGCATGCAGTGGTGGATGCGGCCGGGCCCGAGGCGCCCCTGGGCGATCTCGAAGCCGCGTCCCTCGCCCAGCAACAGGTTGGATGCTGGCACCCGCACGTTCTCG
>JBGPZN010000019.1:0-15689 GCA_041493815.1 Methylomirabilia bacterium | reverse complement strand
GGTCTGGCGCACCACGAGGCGGGAGGCCGCTTCGAACCGGCCTTGGCTGGGCTCCACCGACTGGAGGGCGCACGGGAATGGCGTGACGGGAACGGGTGCTCCAGACCCCCACCCCACGCCGGACCGCGCCGCGGCGGCGGCCGCTAGGCCATAGCTCGCGCGCGTCGGACTCTACGACGTCGGACGCTACAACTTGGCGCGGACCTCGGTGGCGAAGCGTTCGTAGGTATCGGTCATCTCCCCGGCGTCGCGCATTCTGGTCTCGAGGATCACGTGGGCGACGCCGAGGTCGCGGAGGGCGCGGAGCTCGGTCACGAGGTCGGCGGCGGGGCGCTTGGCGGCGAGTCCCAATCGGGCGCTGATCGTGAGCGTGGCGGGGTCGCGGTTGGCTCTAAGGCACGCGTCACGCAGCTGGGCGATGCCTTCGCCGAGGGCGGTCGGCGCGGGGAAGGCGGCGTGCCAGCCGTCGCCGAGCGAGACGACGCGGGCGAGGGCGCGGGGGGTGTGGCCGCCGATCCAGATCGGGATGGTGCCGCGGGCGGGGCGGGGGCGGCAACCCAGGTCGGCGAAGTTGAAGAACTCGCCCGTGAACGACACGCGGTCGTCGCGCCAGCAGGCGCGCATGACCTTGATGGCCTCGTCGGTCCAGGCGCCGCGCCGCCCGTAGGGCACGCCGAACAGCTCGATCTCCTCGCGCATCCAGCCGACGCCGGCGCCGAGGATCACGCGACCCGGCGCCAGGTGATCGAGCGTCGCCAGCATCTTCGCGGTCAGCACCGGATGGCGGTGCGGCAGCACGAGCACGCTGGTGCCCAGGCGCACGCGCGTGGTGACGGCGGCCGCCAGCGTCAGCGCGGTCAGCGGCTCCAGGAAGTCGGTGTCGGGCGCCAGCGGGAAATCGCCGGCCGCGTTGTAGGGATAGCGCGAGCGGATCTCCCACGGGATCACGACGTGGTCGCTCACCCACAGCGAGTCGTAGCCGAGCGCCTCGATCCGCCCCGCGACCCGCAGCACACCCTCCCGCGTCGCCGCGCCACCGTAGACCGGCAGATGACATCCGATCTCCATACGCAGCCGGCTCCCTTCTATCTCAGGCCACCCACGCCGGTTCCGTGCACGCGCTCCTATGAATAGCGCCGGCGCCCTTCTATCTCAGGCCACCCACGCCGGTTCCGTGCACGCGCTCCTATGAATAGACAAGGCGGTCGCGCAGCTCGCCGCCCTGGATCATCTGGGCCAGCCGCGAGCGCTGGATCTTGCCGCTGGAGGTCTTGGGGATGGTGCCGGTGCGGACCAGGAGCACGCGGGCCGGCCGGTGGCCGCGCGACGAGTGCACGCGGCTGACGATCTCGCGCACCAGGGCGTGGTGCTCGCCGTCGCCCGCCGACTCGCTGCGCACCTCGGCCACCACGTGCAGCCGCTGGGTGCCCGTCCGCTCGCTGTCGAGGCCGACGGCCGCCGAGTAGCGGACGCCGGGAACGTGATCGACGATCTCCTCGATGTCGGCGGGCAGGACGTTCTCGCCGCCGAGGATGATCACGTCCTTCAGCCGGCCGGTGATGTAGAGAAAGCCCTCGTCGTCCACGAATCCGAGGTCACCCGTGCGCAGCCAGCCGTCGGCGCTCAGCACCCGCGCCGTCGCCTCGGGATCGTTGTAGTAGCCCAGCATGACGCCCGGGCTCTTCACGCACACCTCGCCCTCGACGCCGGCGCCGAGCACCGCGGCGCCGGCGCCCTCGTCGGTCGGTGGCTCCATGATCCGCACCGCCACGCCGCGACAGGGCCGGCCGACGGAGATGAACCGGCCGCTCGCATCCAGGCGCAGCGGCGTGTTGCGCGGCCAGATCGCCACCGCCAGCGTGGCCTCGGCCAGGCCGTAGCAGGGACAGATGACGCGCTCGAGGCCGAAGTGCTGCTCGAACGCCTCGATGGTGGACACCCGCACCGGCTCGGCGCCCGACAGCGCGGCCTTGAGCGACGTGAGGTCGACCTCGGCGGTGTCGCGCACGTGACGGATGCAGTTGCGGTAGCCGAAGTCCGGCGAGACCGTGAACGTGGCCTTCACCCGCGTGATGAGATCCAACCACTGGCGCGGGTTGCGCAGGTCCGGCGGCAGCAGCCACAGCGGCGTGGCGGTCAGCGGCGGCGTGAAGGCGCAGCCGATCAGCCCCATGTCGTGGTACAGCGGCAGCCACGAGACGACCCGGTCGTCCACGGTGAGACCGGCGCCCTCCGACATGAACCGGCACGTCTCCATGACGTTGCGATGCGTGAGCATCACGCCGCGCGGCTGGCCGGTGCTGCCGGAGGTGTACTGCAGGAACGCCAGATCGTCGGCCTTGGCCGCGTGATCGGGCGGCGCCTCGGCGTCGGCGTCGAGGTCGTTGGGCTCGACGATCGTGCGGACGTTGGGCGCCATGGCTACGCTCTCGTCCACGCCGGGCCGGAACCAGCCGATGGTGGCCACCGCGACGGCGTCGGAGTTCCGGAAGATGCCGCCGGTGGCCTCGACGCCGAGCGTCGGGTAGAGCGGCACCGGCACCGCGCCCAGCCGCAGGCAGCCGAAGAACGTGTAGAAGAACTCCGCGCACGTCGGGTAGACCAGGCAGACCTTGTCCCCCGCGCGCACGCCGGCCCGGGCCAGCCCCGCCGCGAAGCGCCCGCTCTGCGCCCACAGCCGCCGATAGGTCACCGTCTCGTCGAAGAGGTTGAAGTACTGGACGTCGGGTGAGATCGCGGCCCGCCGGCGCATCATCTCGCCGAGGGTGGGGGCGTGGCACGGATCGAGGTCGGCCATGCGGACTCCTCTCAGGGGTGCGCGTCGAGCGTCGCCGAGGTTTCGTGTTCGAGGCCGTCGCGCAGGTAGAGGATACGGACCTCGTCGCCGCGCTGCCGCGTGCGCAGCACCGCCGTGAGGTCCTCGAACCCGTCCACCGGGCGGTCGCCGACGCGCACGAGGACGTCGCCCTCGCGCAGCCCGGCCCGGGCCGCGGCGCTGTCCGGCACGATCCGCGTCAGCCGTACGCCATCCGACTCGCCCCGCCCGTCGCTGCCGACGCCGAGGAAGACCGGCGCCACGGCGCCGGCCTCGCGGCGCTCGCGCGGCCGCGCACTGGGCCGCGCCAGGGCCACGTAGGCCGGCCGTTCGACGGCGGCCAACCGCTCGGCCACCCGCGCGCCCAGCGCGGCGACGCGCGCCATGCCGGCCGGGTCGAGCTTGGCGGCGGTGTCGCCGGGGCGATGATAGTCCGCGTGGCTGCCGGTGTGGAAGAACAGCACCGGCGCGCCCGCGTCGTAGAAGCGGCTGTGATCCGAGGGGCCCGACGGCGAGTCGCGCAGCGTGACCTTCGTGGAGAGAGCCCGGGCCGCGTCGGCGACGGCGTCCCGCAGCCCGTGCCCGCTCGCCACGCCGGCCACGGTGAGCGCGCCGTCGCCCAGGCGGCCCACCATGTCGAAGTTCAGCATCGCCACCGTGCGCTCGATCGGCACCGACGGCCGGCGCACGTAGTGACCGGAGCCGACGAGGCCGATCTCCTCGGCGCCGAACAGGACGAAGACCAGCGTGCGTTCGAGCGGCCCGGCGGCGGCGAACGCGCGGGCCAGCCCCACCACGACCGCGGTGCCGGAGGCGTTGTCGTCGGCGCCCGGATAGAGGGTGCCGCCCACGACGCCGAGGTGATCGTAGTGGGCGCCGATCACGATGGCCTCGCCGGCCCGGGCGGGATCGGCGCCGGGTAGCACGCCGATCACGTTGACGGCGGTGCGATCGGCGGGCTCCAGCGCCACGCTCAGCTCCGCGCGCGCTCCGGCCGCGCTCGACGCCGGCGCCCGACGCTGCGCGATGGTCTGGGCCAGGCGGGCCGTGGTGGTGCCGGTCGGCCCCAGCAACGCGTCGGCCGCGGCGGGCGTGAGCGTACCGGAGACGATGCGCACCGGCGCGCCGGTGGCGGCCAGCGTCGGCAGCACGTCGGCGACGATGAGCAGCGCGCGGGCGCCGGCGCGGCGCGCGGCGATGAGCTTGTCCAGCCGCGTCGCGCGCTCGCCCGCCAGGTGGGGCGGCGCGCCATCGAGCGCCAGCGCGATGCGGCTCCTGGTGTCGACGCCGGCCCAGTCGTCGTAGCCGGCCGCGGGCGCGCTCAGCCCGTAGCCGACGAACACGATCTCACCGGTGACGCTCTCCTGTAGCGAGCCGCCGTGCGGCGTCCAGTCGCGGCCGGCCTCGAGGCGCCGCGCCCCGACGGCCGACGGGCGCAGCGTCGTGCCCGCCCCGACCCGGGCGCCGGCGGCGACCACGAAGGATTGAAGGAACGACTCCGCCTCGCCGCCCGGCCGCAAGCCCGCCGCCTTCAGCCAGTCGGCGAGCTGCCGTGCGGCGAGATCGCCGCCCGGGGTGCCCGAGCGCCGGCCGTCCATGCCGGGAGCGGTGAGGGCCTCGGCGGTGGTCTGCAGTTCGGCGGCGCCGGGGGCAACGAGCGCCGGGCGCGCGCCGGCGACGGAGGCGAGGAGCGTGAGAAGGGCGAGGAGCGTGATGCTGCGGCGAATCACCGGCCCATTCTACCGTGCGAGCCCGCTCAGGACACCGCGGCGACGCGCCCCCGCGTCATCGTCACGAGGTCGCCCGGCGTCAGCCGGAAGACCGTGTTGGGGTGGCCGGCCGCCGCCCAGATCTCCTCGAAGGTCAGCAGGTGCTCGTCGATCAGCGTGACGACCGGTCCGGTGTGGCCGATGGGCGCCACGCCGCCGATGGCGAATCCGGTCTCGGCGCGGACGAAGGCGGCGTCCGCGCGGTCGAGCGGCTCGCCGACGAGGGCGGCGACCTTGGCCTCGTCCACGCGGTGGGCGCCGCTGGTGACGACGAGCAGCGGGCGCCCGGAGGCGCGCAGGCGGAACACGAGCGACTTGCAGATCTGATCGACGCGGCAGCCGACGGCGCGGGCCGCGTCGGCCGCCGTGCGCGCCGACAGGCCGAGATCGACGATCTCGTGGCCGAGTCCCAGCTGCCGCAGCGCGTCTTGCACGCGCTTGACGGTCGCGCTCGAGAGCTCTGCCATGCTCAGCGGGCCGGCGATGCCGAGGCGGCGCGGCAGGCCGCCATCTGGGCGAGATGCTCGACGTCGTGGTCGGCCATGTGGGTGGCGTATTGCCGCAGCGAGAGCGGGCCGAAGAAGCCGGACACGCCGAGGCGATCGCCGGCCTGGGGTGGCAGCGCGCGCAGGAACGCGATCGTCTCGGCCCGCGCCCGCTCGAAGCCGGCCAGCGAGGCGTCGAAGGCGTCGAGGCTGTGATCGCGCTCGCGCGCCCACGGCTCGGGACTGAACGCCGGGAAGGTGGGACGATCCTCGCCGGCGATCCGCCGCAGCCGCGGCAGGAACAGCTCGGCCTCGACGTGGAGCAGGTGGGCCATCACCTCGTTGAGGCACCACGCCTGGGGCGTCGGCCGGTATCGCCGTCGTCCCTCGTCGAGCCCGGCGGCGACGGCGCGCAGCCGGCCGGCGGCGGCGGCGAGCGCGGCGACCAGGTCGGCCGGCGGGAGCGCGGCGCGGGCCTCGCAACGCTTGGGCCGGAGCCCCAGCCGGGCGCGCACGTCCTGGATCTGCTTCAGGTGCTCGGTGTCGTGCTCGTCCGTGCTCCGCGCGTACGCCTCCACCGTGAGGGCGCCGCGGCTGGGGCTGACGCCCTCGCGGAGCCAGCCGGCGGCGTCGAGCCCCCTCAGGGTCTTCATCACCTGCTCGCGCGCGGAGGCAAAGGCGGCGACGAGCGTGGCCAGGTCGCTGGCGTCGCCGGCCGCGGGCGTGGTCGTGTCGAAGACGGGCCGGGTCTCGGCCACCATGCGGCGCAAGCGCGGCAGGAACGTGTCGCGGTCGCCCTCGACGAGATGACGCACGACGTCGGCGATCGACCACTCGCCGGCCGCGGGCGGCTTGGCCGCCTGCTCACCCGTCACGTCGGTCGTCAGCTCGCGCAGCATTCCGGACGCGGTCGACAGCCGGGCCAGCATCAGCGCCTGCTCGGTCACGGCCAGATCACTGCGCCCGTACGGCGCGCAGGACGTCGCCCGGATCGGACCGGACCTGGAAATTGCTGCCGACCGAGAACCAGCGCACGACGCCGTCGCGGTCGAGCACGATGGTGGCGGGTCGCGGGACGTCCTGGCCGTCCGCCCCGCCGTGCGCGTGCACGAGGCCGTAGCGGCGCGTCACCGCGAGGTCGCGGTCGGCGACGAAGCGATAGCCGAGATGCAGCCCGTCGGCCAGCTTCTGGCTCTGCTCGTTGGTATCGGGCGAGAGCCCGATGATCTCGACGCCCGCCCGCTCGGCCTCTGACAGCGCGGCTCCAAGTCCTTGGAGCTCCGCCACGCAGAACGGTCACCAGTGGCCGCGATAGAAGACGAGGACGCTGAGCGCGGCCAGGCGTCCGGACGTCGTCACGGCATGACGATGTGGTCGAAGCCCTCGGCGTGCGCGTAGCTCTGGCCTTTGCCGATCTCTGCCGAGCGCTGGCGCACGCGTGTCTCCACCGCCTTGAAGTCGGCGAACTGGCTGGCGTGGCACGCCAGCGCGCGCAGCTTGACGTCGATGACGTCGGAGATGTCGATCACGAGCTGGGGGTTCTGCCACTGCATGACGTACACCTGGCGGACCTTGTGGGGCTCGAACTCCGGCAACAGCTCGGGGAACGCCATGTGATCCCGTGCGAGCGGGTAGACGCAGTCGAGCGCCAGGCCGCCCACGATGCGGTGGTCGCGGTGCGAGACTCCCAGGTTGTAGGTGCGGGCCGGGCTCTGGCAGATGAGCAGGTCGGGCCGCCACCGGCGGATCTGCCGCGTGACGTCGCGCCGTACGTCGCGCGTGTCCTCGACTTCGCCGTCGGGGTAGCCGAGGAACTCCACCCGGGCGACGCCGAGCGTCCGGGCGGCGTTCCGCTGCTCGTCGGCCCGGATGGTGGCCAGGCGCTCCGGGGTCATCGTGCGGTCGCCCGAGCCCTTGTTGCCGCTGGTGACGATGACGTAGGTGATCTCGCAGCCGTCCTTGGCGAGCTTCGCGACGGTGCCGCCCGCGCCGAACTCCGAGTCGTCCGGGTGGGCTGTCACCACCAGCACGCGCTGGATTTTGTCGGCCATGAACGCTCCTCTCCGTGATTGCTCGTTGAGATGTCGCGTCCCAGCATACCGATTCGGAGGGGCCGGCGCTATAATCGCGCCCGATGTCAGTGCCCCGCGGGCGCCGGACGGCGATCGCCGTGCTGCTCGTCCTGCTTGCCGGCGCTCCGCTGCTGGCGCTGGCGCCCGCCGCGCCCGGCGCCGTGCGCGTGGCCGGCGTGAGCCTGCTGTGGTGGTACACCGGTCTCGTCGCCCCCCTGCTCGCCACCGCGATCACGATCGCCGTCCTCGTGCGCCGCGGCGAATGACGGCGCTGGCCGCCGCCGCCGTCTGGCTGCAGCCGGTGCTGCTCGCCACGCTCGCGCTGCGCGTCGCCGCCGGCGATGCCGACGCCCCCTGGCTCGCGCTCGGCGCGCTCATCGCTCCGCTCGTCGCGCTGGTGGCCCCGCCTCGTCGTGCGTCCGGCTCGAATCCCGTCGCGGCGGCGGCGACGGCCGCCGCCGTCACGCTGGTCCTCGCCGCCGACTTCATGGTCGCCGCCGACGCCGCCACGCTGCTCGGGGCCGCGCCGTGGCTCGGCGTGGCGCTGGCCGCCGCGCTGTCGCTGCTGGTGCCGCTGCTGCCCGGCGCCCGGCGCGTGAGCGCGCCGGCGCTCGCGATCGCCGCCGGCGCGTTGCTGCTGCCGCTGGTCTCCGTCGCGCTGACGACGGGGACCGCGCCGTGGACCGCGTGGAGCCGCAGCGGCTTGCGCCCGTCCCTCACGTTCCCCGAGACGAGCGGGTGGGTGCGCGACGGCGAGCGCTTCGCGCGGCCGGCGCGGCTCACGTTCGCCGAGGGCCAGCGAGTGACCACGCTGACCGCGGGCGTCTACCGCGTCGTCGAGCGCGACGCGGCGGAGCCCACCGTGCGCGAGTGGCGTCTGGCCGCCGGCGAAACGCTGACGCTCCGTCCCGGTGACGAGCTGTCGGTCGAGGCGGGCGCGCGGCTGCGCTTCGAGGCGGGACGGCGTGTTCCCGGCGCGCCCGCCTCCGGCATCGCCTGGGCGGATGCGCCGGCCCGGAGTCCGAGCATGCTGCCGGCCGCGTTCGGCGCGCTGGCCACGCTCGTCGGCGGCGCGCTCGCGCTGGTCCCGGCCCCGCGGCGCGGCCCGTCGGCGGCCACCGGACCCCTCGTCCTGCTGGCGGCGACGGCCGCCGCCGTCGGCTGGGGCGTCTACGCCGCCGCGACCGCGCCCGACCTCGCGCTCGGCGGCTCGCTCCTGGCGCCGATCCTGTGGCTGCCGCTGCGCGCGCTCGGCCCGCGGACGGGCGCGCCGCTCGCGGTGCTGGCGCTGGTGGCGCTGGTGGCGCTGCTCCTGACGGCCGTCGTGGCGTTGCGCGCGCGATTGGCCGACGCCGCCGGGTCCGCGCCCGCGCGATGGGCCGCGGCGGTGGGTCTCGCGGCGGCGCTCACGGCCGCGCCGCTCGACCCGTGGCGCGTGCTGGCCCTGGGCCTCGGCGTGGCCGCCGCCGCGGGCACGCCCCCGCTGGTGGCCGGCGGCAGAGCCGTCGGGCTGGTGGGCTCGATCGTCGGCGCCGCCGTCTTCGTCGCGCTGGCCGCGATGCCGTTGGTGGACCCGGCGATGGGATCCTGGCTCGAGCCGCTCGCGCGCTATCCGGCGCTGGTGGCCATGCCGCTGGGTTGGGCCGCGGCCCGGGCCCTGAGCGCGATGACGGGTCGTGGCGACGCGACGCAATCCATAGTGCGCAAATAAGCGAGTTCGTTGTGATCCCGGGCGACCTCCCCCATAATACTGAGAACCATGGCCAGCGATCGCATCGTCGTCCGCGGCGCCCGCGCCCACAACCTGAAGGACATCGACGTCGAGATCCCCCGCGACCAGCTCGTGGTCATCACCGGGCTGTCGGGCTCGGGCAAGTCCTCGCTGGCGTTCGACACGATCTACGCCGAGGGGCAGCGCCGCTACGTCGAGTCGCTGTCGGCCTACGCGCGGCAGTTCCTCGAGCAGATGGAGAAGCCCGAGGTCGACTCGATCGAGGGGCTGTCGCCGGCGATCTCGATCGAGCAGAAGACCACGTCCAAGAATCCGCGCTCCACCGTGGGCACCGTCACCGAGATCTACGACTACCTGCGCGTGCTCTTCGCGCGCGTCGGCGTGCCGCACTGCCCCAAGTGCGGCCGCGTGATCTCCGCCCAGACCGTGCAGCAGATGGTCGACCGCGTGCTCACGCTGCCCGCCGGCACGCGCCTGCTGGTGCTGGCGCCCGTCGTGCGGGGCCGCAAGGGCGAGTACAAGAAGCTCTTCTTCGATCTCCAGCGCCAGGGCTACTCCCGCGTCCGCGTCAACAACACCATCCGCGAGCTCGGCGAGGAGATCGACCTCGACAAGAACCGCAAGCACACCATCGAAGTCGTGATCGACCGCCTGATCGTCCGCGACACCCTGGGACCGAGACTCGCCGACTCGCTGGAGACCGCGCTGCGTCTCGCTGACGGCGTCGTCCAGGTCGAGCCCATCGGCGGCGGAGACGGCGACGCCAGCAGGGAAGGCAGTACGGGTGGTGCCGCCGCCACGCGAATCGGGGGGTCTGGGGGGAGCGGTACGGTCCCCCCAGTAAAAAAACAATCAAGGGCGTCGAACGACCTCCCCAGCATTGAAAGCTCGGAGAGAAATCAGACAAGTAGCTCCACCAACCCCAGAAAAACGAGGAGCTCCGCCACCCCCGACGCGATGGTCTTCTCCGAAAAGCTGGCCTGCGCCGACTGCGGCATCTCCTTCCCCGAAGTCTCCCCGCGGATGTTCTCGTTCAACAATCCCTACGGCGCCTGTCCGGAGTGCGGCGGCATCGGCACCCGCTGGGAGATCGATCCCGAGCGGCTGGTGCCCAATACCGCCCGCTCGCTCAAGGCCGGCGCGCTGGCGCCGTGGGCGGGCCGGGAGTCGACCTACTTCCGGCAGACGCTGGCCGTGCTGGCCAAGCGCCACAAGTTCTCGCTCGAAGAGCCGTGGGCGAAGCTCAAGAAGAGCGTGCGCGACGTGATCCTGTTCGGCGACCGCGACGGCGGCTTCGAGGGCGTGGTGAAGGTGCTCGAGCGCCGCTATCGCGAGACGCAGTCGGAGGAGGCGCGGGCCGAGGTCGAGGCGTTCATGGCCGAGCGGCCCTGTCCGGCCTGCGGCGGCGCGCGGCTGCGGCCGGAGTCGCTCGGCCTCAAGGTCGGCGGCCGCTCGATCGCCGAGGTCGTGCAGCTCACGATCAAGGACGCGGGGACCTTCTTCACGACGCTGGCGCTCGGCGAGCGCGAGGCCACCATCGCGCGCCGGGTCCTCAAGGAGATCCGCGAGCGGCTCGGCTTCCTGATGAACGTCGGCCTCGACTACCTCACGCTGGACCGGCCGGCGGGGACGCTGTCGGGAGGAGAGGGACAGAGAATTCGTCTGGCGACCCAGATCGGATCGAGCCTGGTTGGAGTGCTCTACATCCTCGACGAACCGTCTATTGGACTGCACCAGCGCGACAACCGCCGGCTGCTCGACACGCTCAAGCGCCTGCGCGACCTCGGCAACACCGTGCTGGTCGTCGAGCATGATGAAGAGACCATCCGCGCCGCCGACTACGTCCTGGATCTCGGTCCCGGGGCTGGAGAGCTCGGTGGGCACCTCGTCGCGGTCGGCACTCCCGAC
Source organism: Methylomirabilia bacterium (assembly GCA_041493815.1). Classification (GTDB taxonomy): domain Bacteria; phylum Methylomirabilota; class Methylomirabilia; order Rokubacteriales; family CSP1-6; genus AR5. The sequence continues at coordinate 4,908 of JBGPZN010000019.1, read as the reverse complement.
GAGATCATCGCCAACCCTCAGTCGCTCACCGGCCAGTATCTCTCCGGCGCCCGGCGCATCCCGGTCCCGGCCAACCGCCGCCGCGGCAGCGGGCAGTTCCTCACGATCCACGAGCCGCGCGAGCACAACCTACAGGGCATGACCGTGCGCATTCCGCTGGCGACGTTCACGTGCGTGACGGGCGTGTCGGGCTCGGGCAAGTCGACGCTCGTCAACGACATCCTGTACCGGGCGCTGGCCCAGATGCTCTATCGCGCCCAGGACCGGCCCGGCGCCCACACGCGCATCGAGGGCGCCCAGCACATCGACAAGGTCGTGGACATCGACCAGTCGCCGATCGGCCGCACGCCGCGCTCCAACCCGGCGACCTACACCGGCGTGTTCACGTTCATCCGCACCCTGTTCGCGCGGACGCCCGAGGCCCGCATGCGCGGCTACCAGCCGGGCCGCTTCTCGTTCAACGTCAAGGGCGGGCGGTGCGAGGCGTGCCAGGGGGACGGGCTGGTGAAGATCGAGATGCACTTCCTGCCCGACGTGTACGTCACCTGCGACGTGTGCAAGGGCAAGCGCTATAACCGCGAGACGATGGAGGTCCGCTACAAGGGCTCCAGCGTCGCCGACGTGCTCGACATGACCGTGCGCGAGGCGCTGGCGTTCTTCGACGCGGTGCCCGTCATCAAGGCGAAGCTGCAGACGCTCGACGACGTCGGCCTCGACTACATCCGCCTGGGTCAATCGGCCACGACGCTGTCGGGCGGCGAGGCCCAGCGCGTGAAGCTGGCGACGGAGCTGTCACGGCGGGCGACCGGCCGCACGCTCTACATCCTGGACGAGCCGACGACGGGGTTGCACTTCGCCGACATCGAGAAGCTGCTCGAGGTCCTCAACCGGCTCGTCGAGCAGGGCAACACCGTGGTGATCATCGAGCACAACCTGGACGTCATCAAGACGGCCGACTGGGTGATCGACCTCGGTCCCGAGGGCGGCGACGCGGGCGGGCGGGTCGTCGCCAGTGGCACGCCGGAGGCGGTGGCGCAGCAGGCCGAGCGGTCCTACACGGGCCAGTTCCTCAGACCGGCCCTGAAGCACGCATGACGGCCGCGAGCGCCGTGAAGGAAGGCTGTATGCGCCGCACCAAGATCGTGTGCACGATCGGCCCCGCGTCGTCCAGCGTCGAGCAGCTCGACCGCCTGGTCGCCGCCGGCATGGACGTCGCCCGGCTGAACTTCTCGCACGGCACCCACGCCGAGCACGCCGCCGTCCTGCGCCGCATCCGCGAGGGGGAAGAGCGGTGGGGCCGGCCGGTCGCGATCCTGCAAGACCTGCAGGGCCCCAAGATCCGCCTCGGCACCTTCGGCGAGGGCGGCGGCCGCCGCGTCGACCTCGAGCCGGGCCGGCCGTTTGCGCTGTCGCGCCGGCCGTGCGTGGGCACGGTCGAGCGCGCCTACGTCGCGCCCCCGGAGTCGCTGCGCGAGGTGAAGGTCGGCGATCAGGTGCTGATGGACGACGGCAACATCCAGCTCCGCGTGGAGGAGACGACGCCCGACGAGGTGCGCTGCCGCGTGGTGGCGGGCGGGCGCATCAGCGATCACAAGGGCCTGTCGCTGCCGCGGGTGGCGCTGCCCGTCTCCTGTCTCACCGCCAAGGACCGCGAGGATCTGCAGTTCGGCATCGAGCAGGGCGTGGACTTCGTCGCCATCTCGTTCGTGCGCTCGGCCGACGACATCGCCGAGGTACGGAGGTTCCTCGCCGAGCAGGGCGCCAGCCTCCCGATCGTGGCCAAGCTCGAGCGCCAGGAGGTGATGCAGAACCTGCCCGGCATCCTCGCCACGGTGGACGCCGTGATGGTGGCGCGCGGCGACCTCGGCGTCGACGTGCCGCTCGAGGAAGTGCCGCACATCCAGAAGGAGATCATCCGCCAGGCGCGCGTGGCCAAGGTGCCCGTGATCGTGGCCACCCAGATGCTGGAGTCGATGGTGACTCATCTGCGGCCGACGCGGGCCGAAGTGTCCGACGTGGCGACGGCCATCTTCGACGGCGCCGACGCCATCATGCTGTCGGCGGAGACGGCCACCGGCCGCTATCCGCACGAGGCGGTGGAGGTGATGTCCCGCATCGCGGTCCGCGCCGAGCAGGCCGTGCGCGCGCAGGAGCCGGTGCGCCGTCGCCGCACGGACCAGCACGTCGGCTTCCCGGAAGCGGTCTCCCACGCCGCCGCCACGGCCGCCAACGCGCTCAACGCGCGGGCCATCGCGGCCTTCACGCAGTCGGGCTTCTCGGCCCGTCTCATCTCCCACCAGCGGCCCGACGTGCCGATCATCGCCTTCACGCCGGTCGCCGAGGTGCGGCGGCGGCTGGCGCTGTCGTGGGGCGTCACCTCCCGGCTCATCCGCAAGGTGGAGACGACCGACGAGATGGTGGACGAGATCGAGAGCGCGCTGCTCGGTGACGGCTCGGTCGGCGCCAACGACGTCATCGTGATCATCTCGGGGGCGCCGATGTGGGTGACCGGCACCACCAACCTCATGAAGCTGCATCGCGTCGGGGAGCGTCGCTGAGCCGGCGCCGCTGGCTCGCTCTCGGCCTGATCCTGGCCGCCCTGGCCGCGCTGTGGGGCGCCGGCGGAGCGGTGCTCGCCCGGCGCCTGCACCAGAGCGAGGAAGCGGCGCTGGCCGCACTGGCCACGGCCGCCCGGGCGCGTCTGGCCGCGGGCCTGCCCTCCGCGCCCGGCGAGCCCGCCATCGCGCTCGTCTCGGGCGATCGCCTCGTCGGCTCCACGCTGCGCGGCGCGCCGGCCGCCGGCTGGGCCGCCGCCACCGCGCGAGGTCGCCTGGCCGTCGACGGCCGGCACTGGCTCGTCCAGCCGGCCGGGCGCGTGGGCGACGACGCCGCGTGGGCGCTGGTGCCCGAGGGCGCCGTGGGCCGCGAGCGCGGCTGGCTGTGGGCGATGCTGGCCGGCTCGTTCGCGATCGCCGCCGCCGGCGTCACGCTCGCGCTGCTGCTGAGCGGCCGTCCGCGCGCCCTGCTGGTCGCCGGCGCGCCCCCGTCGGTGCCCGAGATCGAACGGCGCAACCGCGAGCTCGAAGCCCTCTACGCCGCCGCCGTGACCATGGGCTCGAGCACCGACCTGATCCCCACCGCCTCGCGGACCCTCGACGTCGTGCTCGGCGTGGCCGGTCTGGAGGTAGGCATGATCTACCGGCTGGACGCCGCGCGCGAGCGGCTGGTCTTGCTCGCGAGCCGCGGGCTCACGGCCGCGCAGACCGATCGGCTGCGCGAGCGCCGGGTGGAGTCCTCCCACATCGGCGAGGCGGCCCGGACCGGCCGCTTCGTCGTCACCGATCTGTCCACCTCGCCGCTCGTCAACGATCCGGGGCTGCGCCGCGCGATCACCGAGGGCGACTTCCACACCCAGCTCGCGCTGCCGATCTTCGCCGAGGAGAGGGTGTGGGGCGTGCTCGCGCTGGTCTCCGCCGAGCCGCGCGCGTTCGACGCCGATCTGCTCACGCTGCTGCAGGGCGTCGCCCTGCAGGTCGGCCTCGCCGTCGCCCGGGCCGCGCTCTTCGCCGAGGCGCAGGTGAAGAGCCGGCGGCTGGAGACCCTGGCGCGCCTGGCCCAGGGGCTGAGCGCGACGCTCTCCGGCGACCAGGTGATCGAGCGCGTCGTCGACGCCGCGGTCGAGCTGCTGGGCTGCAGCATCGCCCGGTTGTGGCTGCTCGACGACGACGGCCAGCGCCTCACCCTGGGCGCCTCGGCGGGCCCGGTGGCGGCCCCTGAGAGCCTGCGCTCGCTGGCGGTCGGCGAAGGGCTGGTCGGCCTGGTAGTGGCGCGGCGCGCGGCGGTGACCATGGCCGACGTCCCCGGCGACGCGCGCGTGCGCAACGCCGAGCGCCTGCGCGCCGAGGGCATCGCCTCGGCGGCCGGCGTGCCCCTGCTGGTCGGCGCCCGTGTGATCGGCGCCCTGGCCATCGGGGACCGCGACCGGCGCGACTATACGAAGGAGGAGCTGGCGCTGCTGCAGTCGCTGGCCAACCAGGCCGCCATCGCCATCGACAACGCGCGCCTGTTCTTCGACGAGCAGACGCGGCGCGCCTACCTGAATGCCCTGCTCGAGATCAACACGAAGATCGGTGCGCTGGCTCCGACCGAGACGCTGCTGACGTCGATCGCCGAAGAGGCGGCCCGGCTGCTCGCGGTCGACAACGCCGGCTTCCGCCTGCTCGAGGGCGATGAGCTGGTGCTGGCCGGCCTGGCCGGCACCGCCGCCCAGACGATGCTGCGCCCGCGGCTGGGCGTCGGCGAGAGCCTGAGCGGCCGGGTGATGACGGCCGGGACGTCGCTGATGCTCGACCTCGAGGAGGGCGCCGGCGCGGTCGTCGAGCACATCGCCGCCGATCAGCGCCTGGGTTATACGAAGTTCCTCGGAGTGCCGCTCAAGGTCGGCGAGCGGGCAATCGGGGTGCTCACGTTCCGGGCCCGGCGGCCGTTCACCCCGCGCGACCAGGAGCTCGCCGAGGCGTTCGCCGGCCAGGCCGCCGTCGCGCTGGAGCACTCGCGGCTGTATCGCGAGGCGCGGCGGCAGGCCACGCGCATGCGCGCCCTGGCCGACCTCGGCCGCGTGCTCTCGGAAACGCTCGATCCGGACGCCGTCGGCCAGCGCGTCGCCGACAGCATCTGCGCGCTGCTGGGCGCACGCTCCTCCGTGCTCTACCGCATGGCCGACGACGGCCGCATGCTCGCGCTCGCGGTCTCGCAGGCGAGCACGTACGAGTGGGCGCGCGAGCTGGCGCCGGGGATCGGGCTGGCCGGTCTGGCGGCCGGCGAGCGACGGACGTACGCGGCGCCCGACGTGCTCGCCGATCCCCACATTCGCTACGACGCGCGGGTCGGTCGCACGGTGGCCGCCAG
>JBGPZN010000179.1:0-6960 GCA_041493815.1 Methylomirabilia bacterium | reverse complement strand
GCACGGTGGTCGTCAAGGCGCAGGTGCACGCGGGCGGGCGCGGCAAGGCGGGTGGCATCAAGCTGGCCGACGACGCCGCCGGCGCCGAGGCCGCGGCGAAGCAGATCCTCGGCATGCGGCTCAAGACGCCGCAGACGCCGCCCGAGGGCATCCTGGTGCGCTCGGTGTGGGTCGAGCAGGCCTCGGCGATCGAGCGCGAGCTCTACCTGTCGATGACGCTCGATCGCACGCGCTCCACCCACGTGGTCATGGCCTCCCCGGCCGGCGGGATGGAGATCGAGGAGGTCGCCGAGCACACCCCGGACAAGATCATCCGCGAGTGGACCCACCCGGCGCTCGGCCTGGCCGACTTCCAGGCCCGCCGGCTGGCGTTCGGCCTCGGCCTCGCCGGCGAGGCGTTCAAGCAGGGGGTCGGCCTGATCCGCAACCTCTTCCGCTTCTATCTCGCCAAGGACTGCTCGCTGGCCGAGATCAATCCGCTGGTGGTGACGAAGGACGGCCGCGTGCTGGCGCTGGACGCCAAGCTGAACTTCGACGACAACGCGCTCTACCGGCACCCGGAGATCGTGGCCCTGCGCGACATCCACGAGGAGGATCCGCTGGACGTCGAGGCGTCGAAGTACGGCCTGAACTACATCAAGCTCAACGGCGATGTTGCATGCATGGTCAACGGAGCCGGCCTCGCCATGGCCACGATGGACATCGTGAAGCTGGCCGGCGGCGAGCCGGCCAACTTTCTGGACGTGGGCGGCGGCGCCTCGCCCGAGCAGATCGAGAGCGCGTTCCGGATCCTGTCGTCGGACCCCGCCGTGAAGGCGATCTTCATCAACGTCTTCGGCGGGATCTTGCGCGTCGACCGGCTGGCCGAGGGCATCATCGCCGCGGTGCGGAAGCTCGGCCTGACGCTGCCGGTGGTCCTCCGCGCCGAGGGCACCAACGTCGAGCAGGGCAAGAGGATGCTCGCCGACTCCGGATTGCCGCTCATCATGGCCGACGATATGGGCGACGGAGCGCGGAAAGTCGTGGAGCTGGCGAGGAAGGCGTCGTGAGCATCCTGGTCGACAAGTCCACGCGCGTCGTCGTGCAGGGGATCACGGGCAAGGAGGGCGCCTTCCACGCCGCCCGGTGCAAGGAGTACGGAACCGCGGTGGTGGGCGGCGTCACGCCGGGCAAGGGCGGCACCACCCACGAGGGCTTCACGGTGTGGAACACCGTCGAGGAGGCGGTCCGGCAGGAGGGCGCCAACTGCGCGCTCATCTTCGTGCCGCCGCCGGCCGCCGCCGACGCCATCATGGAGGCGGCCGCCGCCGGGGTGCCGCTGATCATCTGTATCACCGAGGGCATTCCGGTGCCCGACATGGTGCGCGCCAAGCATTACCTGTCCGGCACCGCCAGCCGCCTCATCGGACCGAACTGCCCGGGCGTGATCACGCCCGGCCAGGCCAAGATCGGGATCATGCCGGGGCACATCCACAAGGTGGGGCCGGTCGGCGTCGTCTCCCGCAGCGGCACGCTGACCTACGAGGTAGTGGGGCAGCTCAGCGTGCGTGGCGTCGGCCAGTCGAGCTGCGTCGGCATCGGTGGCGATCCCGTCAACGGCACCTCATTCGTGGACGTCCTGCGGCTGTTCAACGCGGACCCCCAGACGCGCGCGATCATGATGATCGGTGAGATCGGCGGCACCGCCGAGGAGGACGCGGCGGCCTTCATCAAGGCCAACGTGAAGAAGCCGGTGGTCGGCTTCATCTGCGGCCAGACGGCGCCGCCCGGCCGGCGCATGGGTCACGCCGGCGCCATCATCGCCGGCGGCAAGGGCACGGCCGCCGAGAAGATGAAGGCGCTGGAGACGGCCGGCGCCACGCTGGTCCGCAGTCCCGCCGACATGGGGGCGACCGTGGCCAGGGTGATCGGCGCATGAGCGAGCGCACGCTGGCTATCGTCAAGCCGGACGCCGTCGCCAAGGGCGTGGCCGGCCAGATCCTCGCGCGGATCGAGCAGGCCGGCTTTCGGGTGCTGGCGATCAAGATGATCCAGATGACCGAGCACGACGCGGCCGGCTTCTACGCCGTGCACCGCGAGCGGCCGTTCTTCAAGAGTCTCTGCACGTTCATGACGCAGGGGCCGTGCATCCCGATCGTACTGGAGCGCGACGACGCCATCCAGCGCTGGCGTGATCTCATGGGCGCCACCGATCCGGCCAAGGCGGCGGCCGGCACCATTCGCAAGGACTTCGCGGCCTCGATCGAGGCCAACGCCGTGCACGGCTCCGACGCGGTGGCGACGGCCTCATTCGAGATCCCGTACTTCTTCAGCAGTCTCGAGATCTGTCCGCGCTGAGGTGCCCGGCCGACGCCGGAAGGGGCCCCATGAGACAGGCGGGTCGCTGGAGGTGGCTGCTGCTGGCGTCGGGCGCCGCCCTGCTGGGCTGGCTGATCCTGCGCAACGACCCCATCGCGGTGCTGGGCGCGGTCTCCGGGCTGTCCTGGCGGCTGCTCATCGTGCTGGTCTTCCCGTTCTCGGTGGTCGCCGTGTTCGACACGCTCGGCTGGCGCTACGCATTCGCCGACAGCCGCGTGCCCTTCCGGGCGCTGCTGTGGACGCGGATCGTCGGCGAGGCGGTGAACGTCACCACCCCGACGGCGTCGGTCGGCGGTGAAGCGGTCAAGGCCTGGCTGCTCCGCCCCCACGTCGCGCTGACCGACGCGCTCTCCTCGGTGATCGTGGCCAAGACGACGATCACGATCGCGCAGGGCCTGATGCTGGCGTTCGGCATCGTGTGCGCCTGGGCCGCTCTGCCGGCCGATTCCGTGCTGCTCCGCCCGATGGAGTGGCTCCTGCTGGTGGAAGTGGTGGCGGTGAGCGGCTTCGTCGCCGTGCAGCTCGGCGGCGTGATGGGCGCCGGCGGCCGCCTGCTGGCCCGGTTCGGGATGCCGCTGGCCGCGGCGGGCGGCGCCGCGCTCGATGACTCGCTCGGAGGCTTCTACCGTCGCTCGCCGTCCCGGCTGGCGCGCTCGATCGGCTTCCACTTCCTCGGCTGGGTGGTGAGCGGGCTGGAGACCTACCTCATCCTCATGCTGCTCGGCCTCGAGGTCTCGCTGCTGACGACGATGGTGATCGAGGCCGCCAGCACCGCGGTCCGGTTCGCGACGTTCATGGTGCCCGGCAGCCTCGGCGTGCTGGAGGGCGGTCACGTCGCGGTCTTCGTCGCGCTCGGCCTGACCGGCGCCTCCGCCCTGTCGTTCAGTCTCGTGCGACGCATCCGCGAGGCCGCCTGGGTCGGCGCGGGGTTCGTCGTCCTGGCGGCGCTCACCCGATCGGCCTCGCCGGCGCCGGCCGACTGATCATGTGCGGCATCGCCGGCTTCCTGGCCCCGCCCGGGGTCGTCGCGGACCGGGCCGTGCTGGAACGCATGGTGGCGTCGCTCCGCCACCGCGGCCCCGACGCGGTCGGCTACCACGTCGAGGGGCGGGTGGCGCTCGGCGTCGCCCGCCTGCGGATCATCGACCTCGCCACCGGCGACCAGCCGCTGGCCAACGAGGACGGCGCCGTCCAGGTCGTGCTCAACGGCGAGATCTACAACTTCGAGGCGCTGCGCGACCGGCTCGAGCGGATGGGCCACCGCTTCGCGAGCCGCGGCGACACCGAGGTGATCGCGCACGCGTGGGAGGAGTACGGCGAGGCGTGTCCCGAGGACCTCAACGGGATGTTCGCCTTCGCGCTGTGGGACCGGCGCCGGCAGACGCTGTTCCTGGCCCGTGACCGCATGGGCGAGAAGCCGCTCTACTACGCCTCGCCGGGCGGCTGGCTCGTCTGGGGCTCCGAGCTGCGCGCGGTGCTGGAGCATCCGGCGGTGAGCCGTGAGCTCGATCCCGCATCGTTCGCCCGTTACCTGACCTACGATTTCGTCCCCGACCCGCGCGCGATCGTCCGCGGCGTGCGCAAGCTGCCGCCCGCCCATGCGCTGAGCGCCGCCGACGGCAAGGTCACCACCAGTCAATACTGGGAGATCCCGTACCGACCCGACGCGCGCCTCGACGAGGCGGAATGGACGGCGGAGATCGCCGGCGCGGTCGACGAGGCGGTTCGAAGCCGGTTGGTGAGCGACGTGCCGCTGGGGTGCCTGCTCAGCGGCGGCATCGACTCCACCGCGATCACCGCGACCGCGGTGCGCTTCGCGCCCGCCATCCGGACCTTTTCCGTGGGCTACGCCGAGCGCCGCCACGACGAGCGCGGCTGGGCCCGGCGCGCCGCCCAGGCGCTGGGGACACGCCACGTGGACCTGCTGGTGGGTCCCGCCGACGTCGCCGACGTGCTTCCGCGGCTCGGCGCGCTGCTCGACGAGCCCATCGCCGATATGGCGTTCGTCCCGCTCTACCTGCTCTCGCGCTTCGCCCGCCGCTCGGTCACCGTCGCCCTGACCGGCGACGGCGGCGACGAGCTCTTCGGCGGCTACCCGGCCATGGCCGCGGAGTGGTGGCACGGCGCGTTCGCCCGGTTGCCGCGGGCCGCCCGCTCGGCCCTGGCGGCGGTCGGCGCTCGCGCCGGGATGTCGCCCGGACCGGTGGGCGCGTTTCTCCAGGGCCTCGGCTACTCCGAGGCGGCGCGCAACCAGGCGCTGCTCGGCGGGCTGCCGGTCGTGCACCAGGCGCCGCTGCTGAGCGCCGACATGCGGGCGGCGGTGGCGGACGTCGACCCCTACGAGGACGTCGAGGCTGCGCTGGCCGGCTGCGCGAGCGACGATCCGACCGCGCGTATCCTCCATCGCTACTGCAAGCTCTACCTGGCGGGCCAGAACCTCGCCAACGCCGACCGCGCCAGCATGGCCGTCGGCCTCGAGCTGCGCGCGCCGTTCCTCGACCACCGGTTCGTCGAGCTGGCGGGTCGCATTCCGGCGCACCTGCGACTGCAGGGGCTCGGTCGGCTCAAGCGCCTTTTCAAGCGCGCGCTCGCGGATCGGCTGCCGCCCGCGATCCTGTCGCGCGGCAAGCAGGGCTTCGGCGTCCCGCTCGGCCCCTGGTTCCGCGGCCCGCTGGCAGCACCGCTCCGCGCCGCGCTGGCGCCCGCCCGTCTGCGCGCGGCCGGCCTGTTCGATCCGCGGGCGGTCGAGCGCCTCGTGGCCGAGCACGTCGCCGGCCGCCGCGATCACACGCGCATTCTGTGGGCCCTGCTCGTCTTCGAGCTCTGGCGAGCCGAGCACCTGGAGTAGCGGTATCGAGGAGCGCCACGGCTCGCATCATCGGCACGCGGCGCCGGCGATTCCCTGGACAAGCCCAGACATTCCTTTCACGCCACCCCGGTTCGTCAACACGATGACGGCGCAGCCCCGGGCTGGCACGAGGAATAGCAACGTCGTCACGCCCGGCTGTCCACCGGAGTGCGCGGCAGTCAGCTGGCCGGCCCACTGGCCGAGCGCCCACCCAAGACCGTATCCGGTCGTCGTGGCGTCCTTCGTGGCCTGGCGTGTCCACATCGCGTCCTTGGTCGCGGGGCGAAGTAGCCGGTCGGTCATCACCGCGACCGCGTACTGGCTCATGTCCTCGGCGGTCGCCACGAACCCGCCCCCAGGAATCTTGTTCGTCGCGTCGAACGCGGGCGCTTCCGTCACTCCATCGCCTGCGACTGGATCGTAGCCGGTGGCTAGCTTCGGGATGACAGCGGTCGGGTCGTCAACCTGCGCATCGCGCATCCCGGACGCGATGAAGACGTAGCGGCGGACGTACTCAGTGAACCTCTCCTGCACGGCAGCTTCCACGACGGCGCCGACGAGGTTGTAGCCGTAGGTGGAATAGAGGTACTTCGTTCCCGGCTGATGCTCGAGCGGGTCAGCCTTGAAGATCGAGAGTGGCGCCAGGATGTCCGTATAGTGCGTCGTGCTGAAGACCTCACGCCCGCGGTAGTGCCGGATACCGCCCAGGTGTCCCAGCAGCTGACGGGTGCTGACTGACCAGCGCTTGGCGGGGAACGTCGGGACGTACCTCTGAACCGGCGCGTCCAAGTCGAGCGTTTCCCGTTCGACTAGTTGCAGCGCAGCGATCGCGGTGAAGGTCTTCGAGATCGAGGCCAGACGAAAGACGGTGTCGGCCGCGGCGGGCCGAGTGGGCCGGTGGGCAAAACCGTAGCCCGTAACGTAGACGATACGGTTCTCGCTGACGATACCCAGGGACACGCCTGGGATTTTCTGGTCCGTCATCAGGTCGTGGATCAGACGATCAACTGCCTCACGTACCGAGCCGGGAAGTGCGGCCACGGACGGCGTCGGCTTCGGGACGACGACTGCGTCGGGGACGGGCGCGCATGACGCCAGGAGCGATTGGACGGCTATCAACGCGACGAACAGTGGACGAAGACAGCGCATTCCGGTCCTCCTGATCAACGCAGGCCCTCTCGTCGGCGGGCCGAAGCCGCCACGGCCTGCCGACGGTCAGGTCCCCGTCGGTCGACGACGAGCTCGCCCGAGATTGCACGGTGAACGCTCCCAGGATCCTCGCCGCGGAGTCGCCCTTCGTCTCTCACGGCCGCTCGCCGCGGCTTGGAAGAGTCGGGCCGTGATCGCACGGAACGCCGGTATCAGCCGCGGCCGCAGGCCGCGGGCTCAGTTCGCCGACCCTCATTCAGTTCTCGGCGTCATCCATTGTTGTCCGCATGACGTGTTGTCCGCATGACGCGCCAAGCGGTACGCGGCGTGCGACGCTCGGCGCGACGGGCGCCGCAGCCCGGACAGCGGTGCGCCGCCGTGCGTCCGGAGGGTGGCGGGCCGCTCTCCGGCTCTGTCACCGGCGCTTCTTGCGCTCGCGCAGGTCGATGGCGCCGGGGCGCGCTCGCGGGTCGTCGCCGCGCGGGAAGATCTGCGTCTTCTGCACCTTCTGCGTCCCCGTCGTCGGCAACGACGGCACGAACAGGATCCAGCCCGGCGCCTTGAAGTAGGCCAGGCGCTCGCGACACCAGTCGGTCAGCTGCTCG
>JBGPZN010000182.1:0-6871 GCA_041493815.1 Methylomirabilia bacterium | reverse complement strand
CTAGGAAGGACATGATCATGAACGCCGCCGGGAAGGTGTGACGTGGGCGCCCGCGACCTCGAGATCGCTCGGGCGGTGAAGCTGCGGCCCATCCAGGAGATCGGCGAGAGCCTCGGCCTCGGCCCCGACGACCTGGAGGCGTACGGGCGATTCAAGGCCAAGGTGGGCTGGGGGGCGATCACGCGCGTGGCCGACCGGCCCGACGGCGCGCTGGTGCTGGTCACCGCCATGACGCCGACGCCGGCCGGGGAAGGCAAGTCCACCACGACGGTGGGGCTGGCCGACGGCTTCCGCCGCATCGGCCGGCGCGCAATCGTGGCGCTGCGCGAGCCGTCGCTCGGACCCGTGTTCGGCGTCAAGGGCGGCGCCGCCGGCGGCGGCCGCGCCCAGATCGCGCCGATGGAGGACATCAACCTTCACTTCACCGGCGACATGCACGCGATCGGCGCCGCTCACAATCTGCTGGCGGCGATGCTCGACAACCACCTGGCCCAGGGCAATACGCTCGGGCTCGACCCGCGCCGCGTCCTCTGGAAGCGCGTGCTGGACATGAACGACCGCTCGCTGCGCAACATCGTGCTGGGCCTGGGCGGGACCGCGCACGGGGTGCCGCGCGAGGGCGGCTTCGAGATCACCGTCGCCTCCGAGGTCATGGCCATCCTCTGCCTCGCCCGCGACCTGCAGGATTTCAAGGCGCGTGTCGAGCGCATCATCGTCGGCGAGACGGCGGCCGGCGCGCTGGTCGAGGCGCGCCAGCTCAAGGCGGCCGGCGCCATGGCCGTGCTGATGAAGGACGCCATCAAGCCGAACCTGGTGCAGACGCTGGAGGGCACACCGGCCTTCGTGCACGGCGGGCCGTTCGGGAACATCGCCCACGGCTGCAACAGCCTCATCGCCACGCGCCTGGCGCTCAAGCTGGGCGAGATCGTCGTGACCGAGTCCGGCTTCGCCACCGAGCTCGGCGCCGAGAAGTTCGTGGACATCAAGGCGCGCACGGGCGGGCTCACGCCGGCGGCGGCGGTCATCGTCGCCACCGTGCGCGCGCTCAAGCTCCACGGCGGCGTGGCGCTGGCCGACCTCGCCCGCGAGGACGAGGGAGCGGTCCGGCGCGGCACCGAGAACCTGGCCAAGCACGTGGAAAACATCCGGACCTTTGGACTGGTACCGGTCGTCGCCGTCAACCACTTCACCGGCGACAGCGACACCGAGGTCGCGGCCGTGCTCGACATCTGCCGCGGCTGGGGCGTGCGGGCGGCGCTCTCGCGCGGCTGGGAGCTGGGCGGCGCCGGCACCACCGAGCTGGCCGAGGCCGTCCTGGCGGCGATGGCGGCCGCCGACCGCGGCGCGTTCCATCAGCTCTATCCGGAGGACTGGCCGCTCCTGCGCAAGATCGAGACGATCGTCACCCAGATGTACGGCGGCGACGGCGTGCAGATCGCGCCCGCGGTCGCCGCCAAGCTCGCGCGCTGGGAGAGCCTCGGCTACGGCCGGCTTCCGGTGTGCATGGCCAAGACCCAGAACTCGCTGTCCGACGACGCCAAGAAGCTGGGCCGCCCGCGCGGCTTCACGGTCACGGTGCGCGACGCCAAGCTGGCCGCCGGCGCCGGCTTCATCGTCGCCTACGCCGGCGACATCCTCACGATGCCAGGACTGCCCAAGACGCCGGGCGCCGAGACGATGGACGTCGACGCCGACGGCAACGTGGTGGGTTTGTTCTAAGAGCCTGCTGGAATATCGAGGAGCGTCACGGCTTCGCCGGGACGCTCCGAGCCGCCCGGGGGGTTTGGGGGCCATCTCGGGGCCCCCATGTGAGTGACGCGACGCCGTTGATGCGCCACTGGCCGTCTTCGAGGACCATCTCGTACACGGCCTGGAGTCGCTGGCCGTTGGTGCCGCGTACGCGTACCAGCAGGTAGAGCCGACCGCCGGGGCCGCGCTCGCTGCCGTCGATGACGGCCGAGACGGAGCGGGCGATCTCGGGATAGCCGGTGCGGACCATCGCCTCGAAGCGCGGCCGGTCGAAGAGTTGGTGGATTTCCTCTGACGCGAAGCCGAAGGCGGTCTCGAAGTCGTCGCGGCGGAATGCCTCCAGCTGTTGCATGACGACGCGGCCGGCGGCCTCGGCGTCGGGATCGGCCTGGGCCGCCGCGCTCGCCGCCCGCGCCAGCAGCACTGCCGCCAGGAACAGCGGGACGCGCGCAGAGAGCATGCCGCTACTTTACCCCTCCTGGGCTCGCTGATAGTATCCCGTCGCCATGCGCACGCTCCTGCTCGGCACCGGCTCGCCCCCGCCCAACCCCAAGCGCCGCGGGCCGGCCACGCTCGTCGTCGTCGGCGACACCGAGCGGTTCCTGGTGGACGCGGGCTCGGGCGTCGGCGTGCAGCTCGTGCAGGCCGGCGTGCGCCCGTACGACTGGCCGTCCCTCTTCATCACGCATCACCACTCCGACCACACGATCGACCTCGGTCACCTGCTGATCACGCGCTGGATCGTCGGGCAGAACGCGCCGCTCGAGGTCTACGGCCCCGCCGGCACCCGACGCCAGGTGGACAGGCTGCTCGAGTGGCTGCGCTGGGACATCGACATCCGCCGCGAGCACATGCAGGAGCGGCAGCCGCCCGAGGTGCGGGTGACCGAGATCGAGGAGGGCACGGTGCTCGAGCGCGACGGCCTGCGCATCTCGGCGTTCCTGGTCGAGCACGATCCGGTCACGCCGGCGTTCGGCTACCGGTTCGACGCCGAGGGCAGGAGCGTGGTCGTCTCCGGCGACACGCGGCCGTGCGAGAACCTCATGCGCTGGAGCCGCGGCGTGGACGTGCTCGTGCACGAGTGCTGCGAGATGGCGAAGACGTCGTGGGTGCCCGGCTGCGGGTGGGCGACCATCGAGGAGAAGATCCGCGATCTCGCGTCCTACCACACGCAGCCGGAGGACATCGGCCGCGTCGCCGAGGGGGCGCGGCCGCAGCGGCTGGTGCTGACGCACCTCATGCCGGGCTCCGATCCCGCCGAGCTGAGGGCGGCGGCCGAGAAGCGCTTCCGCGGCCCCGTGGCCGTCGGCGAGGACCTGCTCGAAGTGTGACGGCGCCGCGGTTCGGCTTTTTCTTCTGGCCCTACGAGCCGGCGCTGGTGGAGCGCATGGTGCGGCTGGGCGAGCAGCAGGGATGGGACCTCGTGGGCATCGCCGACACGCCCGGCAACGCGATGGACGTGTGGGTCGCCCTCGCCCAGGCGGCGACCCTCAGCACGCGCGTGCGGCTCGCGAGCTGCGTGACCAACCTCGCCACCCGCGATCCCGCCATCACCGCCGGCGCCGCGGCGTCGCTCGATCGGCTCTCCGGCGGCCGCTTCATCCTGGGCGTCGGCGCCGGGCACAGCGGCGTCGTCAACGTCGGACACCGGCCGTCGCCGCCCTCGGAGTTGCGCGAGGGGTTGGCTCGCGTCCGCACGCTGCTCGACGGCGATGGCGCCGCGGCCGGGCGGCGCGTGCCGGTCTACGCGGCGGCCTCGGGCCCCGGCGCGCTTCGCGCCGCCGGCGCCGCCGCGGATGGTGCGTTCGTCAACCACGGGCTGGGTGCCGGTGAGACGTCGCGGGCACGCGCCCTGCTGGCCGAGGGCGCCGCGCAGGCGGGGCGCGCCGCCGCGCCCTTCGATACCTGGTTCATCGCCTGCCTCGACGTCAGCGAGCGTCGCGAGACGGCGCTGGCCCAGCTCGGCAACATCCTCGGCTTCGTCGCCGCCTACGTCCTCGGGCCGGCGCCGGCCGAGCGCGGCGTCCCCGCGGAGCTGGTGCCGGCCGTCGTCGAGCTGCGACGCCAGTACACGACCCGGCGTCGCGAGATGGATCCGGATCTCGTCCGGCGGCTGGGGCTGTTCGACTATCTGCGCCGCCGGCTGGCGGTGGCCGGCACTCCCGACGACTGCGGGGAGCAAGCGCGGGCGGCGCTCGCGGCCGGCGCCACGAATCTCATGTTCACCGTCAGTCTCGCCGCCGACCCGATCCGCACGGTCGAGCTGTTCGGCCGCCACGTGCTCCCGGCGCTGACCGCGACGGCGGTTGATTCCGGGGGGCCGCAAGAGTAGGGTGCCGACGATGTCGACTGGCCTGGCCCGCGGCCTCACCAACTACGGCGATCGCGACTTCGCGCTCTACCTGCGCCGGTCGTTCGCGCGCTCGATGGGGTACTCGTCGGCGGCGCTGGCCCGACCGATCATCGGGCTGGCCAACTCGGCCAGCGGCTTCAACAACTGCCACCGCCACTTCCCCGAGCTGCTGGAGGCCGTGCGCCGCGGCGTGCTGTCCGCCGGTGGGCTGCCGGTCGACTTCCCGACGATCTCGCTGGGCGAGGTCTTCCTGGAGCCGACCAGCATGCTGTACCGCAACCTCATGTCGATGGACGTCGAGGAGATGGTGCGCGCGCAGCCGATGGACGCCGTCGTGCTCGTGGGCGGCTGCGACAAGACGGTGCCGGCCCAGCTCATGGGCGCGGCCTCGGCCGGCGTGCCGGCGGTGCAGCTCGTCGCGGGCCCCATGATGGCCGGCCGCCATCGCGGCGAGCGGCTCGGCGCCTGCACCGACTGCCGGCGCTTCTGGGCGAAGTACCGCGCCGGGCAGCTGACCAAGGACGAGATCGACGGCATCGAGGGCAACCTGGCGACGACGGCCGGCACCTGCGCGGTGATGGGCACCGCCAGCACGATGGCCTGCCTGACCGAGACGCTCGGCATGGCGCTGCCCGGCACCGCCGCCATCCCTGCGGTGCACGCCGACCGTCTGCGGGCGGCCGAGGCCACCGGCGAGACCGCGGTCGCCCTCGCGCGCTCGCGCCTGACCCCCGCGCAGATCCTCACGCCCAAGGCGATCGAGAATGCGCTGCGCGTGCTGCTGGCGATCGGTGGCTCCACCAACGCGCTCATCCATCTCACCGCGATCGCCGGCCGCGTCGGCGTGCCGATCGACCTGCCGGCGCTCAACCGGCTGAGCGACGAGACGCCGGTGCTGGTGGACCTGAAGCCGTCGGGCCGGCATTACATGGAAGATTTCTTTGCGGCCGGTGGTCTTGGTGCAGTTCTCCGAGAGCTACGCGACCGGCTGCACCTGGACTGCCTCACGGTGACTGGCGAGACACTGGGCGCGCGCCTCGAGGCCGACGACGGCTGGGTGGACCGCGGCGTCATCCGCAGCGCGCGCGAGCCGTTCCAGCCGGTGGGCGGCCTCGTCGCGCTCTTCGGCTCGCTGGCGCCGGGCGGCGCCATCCTCAAGCGCTCGGCGGCGGACGCGCGCCTGTTCGAGACCGAGGGGCGCGCCGTCGTGTTCGACTCGCTGGAAGACCTGGCCGCGCGCATCGACGATCCAGCGCTCGACGTGACGCCGGCCGACTTCCTGGTCCTCAAGAACGCCGGGCCCAAGGGCGCGCCGGGAATGCCCGAGGCCGGCTACCTGCCGATCCCCACCAAGCTGTCGCGCGCGGGGGTGACCGACATGGTGCGCATCTCCGACGCGCGGATGAGCGGCACCGCGTACGGCACGATCGTGCTGCACGTCACGCCGGAGGCCGCCGTCGGCGGCCCGCTGGCCCAGGTGCGCAGCGGCGACCGAATCCGCCTGTCAGTGAAGGAGCGGCGGCTGGATCTCCTCGTCGAACCCGCCGAGCTGGCCCGTCGACCTGGCGCCGCCACCGCGCCGACTCCCGCCCGCGGCTACCGCCGCCTGTACGCCGAGCATGTCCTGCAGGCCGATCACGGCTGCGACTTTGATTTTCTAGTTTAGTAGGGGGCCCCGAAATGGCCCCCCACACCCCCCAACGTTCGTCACGCCCCGGCAAGCCGGGGCGCTCCTCGATAGCGCGCTCGGGCTGGGGGCCCCGATAGGGCGGCCCCCCCCACCGCCCCCCAGACTCTCTAGGAGCCTGTCGGCGTAATGATCAAACGACAAACCCCGCCCGGCAACTGGTTCGGCATCGGCACGGCGCTCGGCCCTGCCGGCGTTCGGCCGATCCGCCGAATTGGTCGTCGCCTGACGCCTCCGCACGCCAAAGACGTGAAGCGGGTGATCCCATCACGCCGCTTGGGGGGCGCCGCGAAACAGCTTGAGCACGTTGTGCGTCAGGCAGATCAGCACCCACTCGGCGGTCACGTTTCGAACGCCGCGGAACGAGAAGCGCCGGAAGCCACGGATCTCCTTGATCTGGCCGAAGACGGGCTCGACGATCGTCTTGCGCAGCGCGTAGATGCCCCGCCCGGCTGGTGTCGCGAGCTTGTCCCGCATCTGCGCCGCCGCCGCGCTCTGAATCCGCGCCGGGGGCGGCGGCGCGGGGCTCGTCGCTCGATGCCTCAGCCGGTCCGGCGGGATATACACCTCCACACCGTCCACCACGGGCGCGCCGAGATTCGCCGCACTGAAATACCCGGCGTCGGCCGTCACCGCCGTCGGCGCCTGCCCCGTGGCCTGCACCACGCGCGCCACCATCGGCACCAACTGCTCGACATCCGTGGCCTCTTGCGTCACCCCGCACGCCACGATGACTTGGGCGTGGCCGTCGACGGCCGCTTGCGCGTTGTACGCTTGCGTGAAGCTCTTGGTGGCGCCGTCCAGCATGATGCGCGAGTCGGGATCGGTGAAGTTGTATTGCGCGCGGGGGGCCGGCGGCGCCTGCTCGGGGTCCGGCACCTTCGGCACGCCGCCCTTCGCCGAGCCGACGCGCTCCTCACGCGCGGCCACCTTCGCGCGCGCCCCCGCCGCCGCCTGCTCGGCCTCGGCTTTCGCGGCCTGCTCCAGGGCGGCCTTCGCCGCCCGGATCTTCCCCAGGCGGCTCTCCCGCCGCGCCAGCTCCGCGGGCAACTCGTCGCCCCGGCGCCCTCGGCCCTACTCGG
>JBGPZN010000155.1:0-7773 GCA_041493815.1 Methylomirabilia bacterium | reverse complement strand
GCCCCGTCGCACCTGGTGTCCGTTGTCCCGTCCGTTCTTGCGCGCTCGACTCACTCGATATCACCCTCCCGATTGAGCCTCGCCTCGATCGCCGCCGCGACACCCTCGGCGTCGCCGGCGGCAGCCACGTCGATCCATTCGATCCCGGGCTCGCGCGCGAACCACGTCACCTGCCGCTTCGCGTAGCGGACGGTGTCGCGCTGCATGAGCTCCAGCGCACGCCCGCGCTCGAGCCCGCCGAGCGCCACCTCCACGAACTGGCGATAGCCGATCCCCTGCAGCGCCGGCAGGGCCGGTGCGTAGCCGCGGCCGAGCAGTCGCCGCACCTCGTCGAGCAACCCGGCCTCCGCCATCGACGCCGCGCGCGCCGTCAATCGCCGTACGAGCGAGGGCCGATCGAGGGTGAGCCCGACGTACGTCAACCGCCACGGCGTGTCCGCGCGGCGCCAGCGCACCTGGGCCTCGCCGACGGCGCTGCCCGAGCGCAGCCGTTCGAGCGCCCGTACCACGCGCACCTCATCGTTGGGATGCAGCCGGCGCGCCACGGCCGGCTCGGCGGCGGCGAGCTGCGCGTGCAGCGCCGCCCGCCCGTCGCGCGCCGCGATGCCGGCCAGCTCGCGCCGGAACTCCGGATCGGCGCCGGGGGCCGGATCGAGCCCGCGCAGCAGGGCGCGGACGTACAGTCCAGTGCCTCCGACGACGACCGGCAGCCGGCCCCGGCGGCGGATCGCCTCGATGGCGGCCTCGGCGTCGGTCCGGAAGCGCGCCGCGTGATAACGGTCGTCGGGGTCCACGACGTCGACGAGGTGGTGCGCGACGGCGCGTTGCTCCTCGGCGGTCGGCTTGCCGGTCGCCACGTCCATTCCGCGGTACACCTGCCGGGAGTCGGCGCTGATCACCTCGATCGGCAGCCGGCGCGCGAGGGCGACGGCGGCGGCGGTCTTGCCGACCCCGGTGGGTCCCGCGATGACGAGGAGCGGCGGCTTGCCGCGAGTCATCGCTTGAAGTGTACGCCGAATCACCAGGTGCGCTTGAGCTCGCGACGGATGTCGTGCATCGATACCCGGCTCACGATGGGCCGGCCGTGGGGACAGAAGTACGGCGTCTCGGTGGTTTCGAGGTCGGCGACGAGGCGCTGCATCTCCTCGGGCGCCAGCGGGGTGTTGGCCTTGATCGCCGCCCGGCAGGCGACGAAGGCCAGCGCACGGTCGAGCGCCGGTCCACCCGCCTTGGGGTCGGCCAGCTCCTCCACCGCCGCCTCCACGAGCCGCTTGGGCTCGTCGCCCTTGAGCAGCGTGGGCACGGCCCGCAGCACGACGCTCTCGCCGCCGAACCCCTCGAAGGCGAAGCCCAGCCGCTCGAGCGGCTCGCGCCAGCGCTCGAGCAGCGCGCGCGAGGCCGGGCCCAGGTCGAGCGTCTCGACGAAGAGCAGCGCCTGCGAGGGCAGCGGCCCGGCCTCGAGCTGGCCGCGCACCTGCTCGAAGATCACGCGCTCGTGGACGACGTGCTGGTCGAGAAAGAACACCTCGTCCTCCGTCGTCGACACGATGAACGTGTCCTGCACCTGGCCGAGTACGCGGCCGAAGCGGCTGGCCTGGTAGGGCGCCACCGCCTCCTGGAACAGCGCGTGCTGCTCGGCCGACCCATCCGCGCCGGCAGCACCCAGCGCATCGGCGGGTCGCGGCTCGGCGCCGAGCGCGGGGACGACCGCGGGCCGGCGCAACGCCTCGTGCAGCGCGGCCACCAGCATCTCCTGCACGACGCGCGGCTGGCGGAAACGCACCCAGGCCTTGGTCGGGTGCACGTTGACGTCGACGTCGGCCGGCGCCATCGTCACCGCCAGCACCACGAGCGGGAAGCGATCGCGCGGCAGCAGCGGTCGGTACGCCGCCAGCACCGCCTGCACCAGCGCGGGATCGCGCACCGGGCGGCCGTTGACCATCACGACGATGTCGTCGCGCCCGCCGCGCGTGAGGTCGGGCGGGCTGGCCCAGCCGGCGATCCGCACGCCGTGCTCGGTGCGGTCGACCGCCAGCAGCCGCTCGGCCGTCTCCCAGCTCCACAGCGCGCCGACCCGCTGGCGCAGGTCGGTCGCGGCCGGGGCCGTGAGCACGGCGCGCCCGCCATTGGTCACGCGGAACTGGACGGCGGGATGCGCAAGCGCGAGCTGACCGACGGTGCGCAGGCTGGCCGCCAGCTCCGTCGTCGGCGCCTTCAGAAATTTCAGCCGGGCCGGCGTGTTGAAGAACAGGTCGTGGACCTCCACGCAGGTGCCGGTCTCGGCCGGCACGCCGAGCCGCTGGCTCACCGCGCCCCCCTCACCGGCCAGGCGCAGCCCCTCGGCGGCGCCGCGGGCCCGGCTCGTCACCGTGAAGCGCGAGACCGCGCAGATCGCCGCCAGCGCCTCGCCGCGGAACCCCAGCGTGGCGATGGCGTCGAGATCCTCGTCGCGCGCGAGCTTGGAGGTCGCGTGGCGCTCGAGCGCCAGCGGCAGCTCCTCGGCCGCCATGCCGTGCCCGTCGTCGGCCACGCGGATGAGCGCCGCGCCGCCGTCGCGCAGGTCGACCGCGATCACGCGCGCCCCGGCGTCCAGCGCGTTCTCCACCAGCTCCTTCACCGCCGAGGCCGGGCGCTCCACCACCTCGCCCGCCGCGATCTTGTTGACCAGCGCGTCGGGCAGCCGTCGAATGCGCGTCACGGCCCGAGCCGCTGCTGCCACTTGGCCAGGAGGTTCAGGGCCTCGAGCGGCGTGAGGTGGGCCAGGTCCAGGCCGGCCAGCTCCTCGGCCATCGGATCCTTGACCGCGACGAAGAGGCCGAGCTGCACGGCGTCGCCGGCGTCGGTGGTCGCCTGGCCCTGCTCCTCGAACCGACCCAGCAGCGCCTTGGCGCGCGCGATGACCGAGACCGGCAGCCCGGCCAGCCGCGCAACCTGGATGCCGTAGGAACGGTCGGTCCCGCCCGGCTGCACCTTGTGCAGGAAGACGATCTCGTCGTTCCACTCCCGCACCGCCACGTGGAAGTTGCGCACGCCGCCCAGGCGCCCGGCGAGCTGCGTGAGCTCGTGAAAGTGCGTGGCGAACAAGACCTTGGGTCGCTCGCCCCGATCGTGGAGCTCTTCCACCACCGCCCACGCGATGGCCAGGCCGTCGAAGGTCGAGGTTCCGCGCCCCACCTCGTCGAGCAGCACCAGGCTGCGCGGCGTCAGGTTGTTCAGGATCGAGGCCGTCTCCACCATCTCGACGAGGAAGGTGGACTGGCCGCGGGCGAGGTTGTCCTGGGCGCCGACCCGGGTGAAGACGCGATCGACGAGGCCCAGCCGCGCCGAGCGCGCGGGCACGAACGCCCCCATCTGGGCGAGGACGACGATGTGGCCGGTCTGGCGCAGGTAGACCGACTTGCCGGCCATGTTGGGCCCGGTGAGGATCACGACCCGGGCCTCGTCGTCGAGCGCCAGGTCGTTCGGCGTCACCGGCAGCCCCGAGCGGGCCTCCAGCACCGGGTGACGTCCCTCGACGATCTCGAGCGCGCCGCTCGCCTCGATCACGGGCCGCACGTGGCCGCGCGCGTGAGCGACCTCGGCGAGCCCCGCCGTCACGTCGAGCGTGGCCAGGGCGCGGGCGGTGGCCAGCAGCTCGGCGGCGCGCGCGGCCACACGCCCGCGCAGCTCGTCGAACAGCTCGTACTCCAGGCGGCGGCGGCGCTCCTCGGCCCCCAGCACCTTGGCCTCGTACTCCTTCAGCTCCGGCGTCACGTACCGCTCGGCGCCGGTCAGCGTCTGCCGGCGCACGTATTCGGCCGGGGCCCGCGCGGCCTGGGCGTGGGTGATCTCGATGCCGTAGCCGAAGACCCGGTTGTAACGCACGCGCAGGCTCGACAGCCCGGTGCGTGCGCGCTCGCGCTCCTCGAGCCCGGCGATCCATCGCCGCGCCTCGGCCACGTCGGTGACGAGTGCTCGCAGCGCCTCGTTCCAGCTCTCGCGGATGATGCCGCCGTCCTGCAGCGTGACGGGCGGCTCGTCCACCAGCGCAAGCTCCAGCATGGCGCGCAGGTCGGCGAGATCGGCCAGCGCTGACCGGGCCTCGGCCAGCAGCGGTGCCGGCAACGCCGCCGCCGCCTGCCGGATGGCCTCGAGCGGCGACAGGCACGCGCGCAACCCGACGAGGTCGCGGGCGTGGGCCACGCCGAGCGTCGCCCGGCTGGTCAGGCGCGCCAGGTCGCCCACCGGCTTGAGCAGCCGCCGCAGCGCGGCGCGCGCGTCGGGGGCGTCGACGAGCGCGCCGATCGCATCCTGGCGGGCGCCGATGGCGTCGAGCTCGAGCAGCGGCTGCAGCAGCCACTGCCGCAGCAGGCGCGCGCCCATCGGCGTCACCGTCTCGTCCAGCACGCCGAACAGCGAGTTGCGGGAGGAGCCCTCGCTGGCTTCGAGCAGCTCGAGGGTGCGCACGGCGGTCTCGTCCAGCGTCATGCAGTCGGCCGGGCGCAGGCGCTGCAGCCGGACCAGGTGGCCGAGGCGGTCACCCTGGGTCGCCCGCACGTAGGCCAGCGCGGCGGCGCCGGCCGCCAGCCCGGCGCCGAGATCGCCGACGCCGAACACCTCGAGCGTCGTCACACCGAAGTGGCGGCAAAGGTCCGTGCTGGCGTGGCGTCCGCTCCAGAGACCCGGATCGCCGAAGGTGAGCGCCGCCCTGGTATCTTGCAGACGGGCGAGCAGGCCGCCGGCCGTGCGCCAGGTCTCCGGCAGGAGGATCTCGGCGGGCCGGCGCAGCAGGGCCGCGGCCAGCACGGCGTCCTCGCCGGGGCCGTCCTCGCCGACCCAGAACTCGCCGGTGGAGACGTCGAGCAGCGCGATCCCGGTCACCGTCCCCAGGCGGCCGATCGCCATCAGGAAGTTGTTGGCGCCGCCGCTCAGGTAGGCCGTATCGGTCAACGTGCCCGGCGTGATGACGCGCACGACCTCGCGGCGGAGGAGCTTCTTGCCCTTGGCCGGCCCCTCCATCTGGTCGCAAACCGCGATCTTCTGGCCGGCCTG
Organism: Methylomirabilia bacterium; assembly: GCA_041493815.1. Taxonomy (GTDB): domain Bacteria; phylum Methylomirabilota; class Methylomirabilia; order Rokubacteriales; family CSP1-6; genus AR5. The sequence goes on along the minus strand of JBGPZN010000155.1, from coordinate 2,742 downwards.
CACGAGGCGCGCGATGTAGCCGTCGGCGGCGTGGTGCGGGATGCCGGCCATCGGCGAGCCCTGGCGCGAGGTCAGCGTGATCGACAGCAGGCGGGCCCCCAGCTCGGCGTCTTCCAGGAACAGCTCGTAGAAATCGCCGAGCCGGAAGAGCAGCAAGTGATCGGGGAAGCGGCGCTTCAGCTCCCGGTACTGCGTCATCATCGGGGTGGCGCCGGTGTCAGCCATGGAGCCGCCCCCGCAACCGCTCCCAGGTGGTGTCGAGCGTCTCCGGCAGCACGCGCGTATCGCCAAGCACGCTGACGAAGTTGGAATCGCCGTTCCAGCGCGGCACCACGTGGATGTGCAGGTGGTCCTCGATCCCCGCCCCCGCCGCCCGGCCCTGGTTCATGCCGACGTTGAAGCCTTCCGCCCGATACTCGGCGGTGAGCGCCTCCACCGCGCGCTGCACCAGCCGCATCATATCGGTCAGCTCCGCCGTCTGCGCGTCGCCGAGCTTGCCCAGGTGCCGATTGACCACCGCCATGAGATGGCCCGAGGCGTACGGATACGTGTTGAGAACGAGGTAGGCGTGCTCGCTACGCTGCAGCAGGTACGTCGAGCGGTCGTCCTGTCCGTCGCGGGCGGTGCAGAACACGCAGCCGGCGGAAGACTTGGCCGCGCCGATCCAGGCCATGCGCCACGGCGCCCACAGGCGCCTCAACTCGTTTTAGGCTCGCCTCGCGGCACAGTGCGAGCGAACCCTCACGTGTTGACGAGCTCGCGCAGGCGCTTGCCGACCTTGAAGAACGGCACCCGTTTCTCGGGGACGTCGACCGCACTGCCGGTCTTGGGGTTGCGGCCCTTGCGGGAATTTCGATGGCGAATGCGGAAGCTGCCGAATCCCCGCAGCTCGACCTTGTCGCCCTTGGCCAGCGCGTCGGTGATGTTGTCGAACACGGTGTTGACGATGGTCTCGGTCTCTTTCTTGGTCAGGTTCGAGAGCTTCGAAACCTCGTCGATCAGCTCCGCTTTCGTCATCGTCGTCCCACCCTCGGCTCTGTGCCCGTTGAGCGACGTCCGCGCCACGCCGCGGCGAGCTTCGGACCCAGAGGCACGCTAGCACGTCGAAAACGAGAATGTCAACCGTAATGGGGAGTTAGGGAGCAGCCCCCTGGGGGGTTGGGGGGGGCATCTCGGGGCCCCCCATGGGACCAGCCCTAATCCATCAGATAGAGCGGCGTCTTGAACGCGGGCAGTGTCGGGCGCATGAGCAAGCCCGCCGCGGTGCCCCCGAACTGGCTGCGCAGCAGCTCCATGATGGAAAATCGACGGCGCGGCTGGACGACCGTGGGCGGGCTCGGGATCCCGGCCAGCTTGGCCGACGCCAGCACGGCGTCCTCGAGCCCGCCGAGCGCGTCCACCATGCGCAGCTCCTTGGCCTGGGTCCCCGAGAATACGCGGCCGTCGGCGAGGCGCACCACGTCCTCGCGCGGGAGCTTGCGGCCGGTGGCGACCGCGCCGATGAACTGCCCGTGCACGTCGTCGAGCAGCGCTTGCATCACGCGGCGCTCGTCGGGCGTCATCGCGCGCGCGACGTTGCCGATGTCCTTGAACTGGCCGGCCTTCACCACGACGTAGTCGACGCCGACCTTCTTCAAGAGCTGCTCGAGGTTGGCGAGCTGCATGATGACGCCGATGGAGCCCGTCAGTGTGCCTGGGTTGGCGTAGATCTGGTCGCACGCTACCGCCACGTAGTAGCCGCCCGAGGCCGCCACCGCCCCCAGCGAGGCCACCACCGGCTTGCCGGCCTGGCGCAGGCGGAGGACGGCGTCGTGCAGCTCCTGGGTGGGCGCCACCACGCCGCCGGGACTGTTGATGCGCATCACGACGGCGCGGATCGAGGGGTTCTCGCGGTGCGCCTTCAGCTCGCGGACGATGTCGTCGACCTCGATGATGACGCCTTCGAGCTCGACGATCGCCACCCGGGGTCCGAACAGCGCGGGCCCGCCCTCTCCGCGCGAGAGGCCGCCGACCCCGATGATGAACAGACCGGCGACGCCGAGGTACACCAGCACGGCGGCCACCAGGACCCTCAGCCGCCGGCGCACGCTAGTTCTCGTCTTCGTAGTCGTAGTCGGACCGTTGCTTGCCCTTGCGCCGGCGCCCACCGCCGCCGCGCGAGGCGTCGTCGGCGTCCGGTGGCGGCGCCACCGCGTGGGCCAGCTCCTTGAGGCTGAGCCCGATGCGCCGCTCGTTGGGATCGACACGGATCACCAGCAGCCCCAGCTCGTCGCCGACGTTGACGATCTCGTCGGGGCGGCCGATCGGACGGTTGGCCATCTGCGAGATGTGCAGCAGGCCGTCCACGCCCGGCTCGAGCTCGACGAAGGCGCCGAAGTCGGTGAGGCGCACGATCTTGCCGGTCACCCGCGAGCCCATCGGATAGCGCTGCGCCACCGTCGTCCACGGGTCGGGCTGGATCTGCTTGAGGCCGAGCGAGATCCGCTTGTTCTCCTTGTCGATGTTGAGGATCTGGCTCTCGAGCTCCTGGCCCTTCTTCAGCACCTCCGAGGGATGCCCGACGCTGCGCGTCCACGACATGTCGGAGATGTGCAGCAGGCCGTCGACGCCCGGCTCGAGCTCGATGAAGGCACCGAAGTCGGTGAGGTTGCGGACCTTGCCGGCCACCCGGCTGCCAATGGTGTAGCGCTCGTCGATGGTCGCCCACGGATCGGGCTCGACCTGCTTCATCCCGAGCGAGAT
>JBGPZN010000582.1:0-2299 GCA_041493815.1 Methylomirabilia bacterium | reverse complement strand
GACCTCGGCCTGCGCTTTGACCTGACGGTGCCGCTGGCGCGCTACTACGCCGAGAACCACGCCCGGCTCCCCGATCCTCTCAAGGCCATCCAGATCGGCCCCGTCTGGCGGGCGGAGCGACCGCAGAAGGGTCGGTACCGGCAGTTCACCCAGTGCGACATCGACACGCTCGGGTTGGCGTCCGGCGTGGTCGAGGTCGAGCTGATCCTGGCCACGTGCGAGGCGCTGGCCAGGCTCGGCCTCACGGACCTGACGGTGCGCATCAACGACCGCCGGATCCTCAGTCTGATCGCGCGGCACTGCGGCTTTGCCGAGGCCCACCAGGGGGGCTTCTTCATCACGTTCGACAAGCTGGACAAGCTCGGCGCCGAGGGCGTGCTCGGCGAGCTGCACCAGAGCGGGCTCGAGCCCGAGGCGATCGAGCAGTTCGAGCGGCTGCTGCCCACGCTGCAGAAGGGCGAGGCCTCGCTGCCCCAGCTGCGGACCTCGCTCGGCGATGGCGAGGCCGGCGAGGCGTTCGACTCGGTCGCCTGGATCATCCGGACCGCGAACGCCGAGATGCCGGCCGGCACGCGGGTGCAGTTCGACCCCACACTGGTACGGGGCATGGGCTACTACACGGGCCCGATCTTCGAGGTTGCCTCGCCGGCCTTTCCCTCGTCGATCGCGGGCGGGGGCCGCTACGACCGCATGGTCGGCAGGCTGCTCGGCCGCGACGTGCCGGCCTGCGGCTTCTCCATCGGCTTCGAGCGACTCGTCATGATCCTGTCCGAGCGCGGCGAGGCCGGGGCACCGGGCGCCGTCGAGCCCGCCGCCGCGGCGCGGCGCATCGCGCTGCTCGTCGACGGCGGCGGCGATCTGACGGCCGCCCTGGCGGCCGCGCGTGCGCTGCGGGCCGAGGGACACTGGGTCTCGCTGGAGCTCAAGCGCAAGAACGTGGGCAAGCAGCTCGGCGACCTCGAGACCCACGGCTTCTGGGGGTATGCGACCGGCGAGGCGCCGGCGATCGTGAAGGCGTTGACCGGGCCTCGGGAGCGCGCCTGATGCACGCCTATCGCACGCACACGTGCGGGGAGCTCCGCGCCACCGACGTGGGCCGGCCGGCCCGGCTGTCGGGCTGGGTGCATCGCAAGCGCGACCACGGGCAGCTGCTCTTCATCGACCTGCGCGACACCTTTGGCCTCACCCAGTGCGTGGTGAACGCGTCCAGCCCGTGCTTCGAGGCGGCGTCGGGACTCCGGCTGGAGAGCGTCGTCACGCTGACCGGCGCCGTGGTGGCGCGCGGAGGGGAGGCGGTCAATCCGAAGCTGCCCACCGGCGAGATCGAGCTGGCCGTGGACGACCTGGCGGTGCAGTCGACCGCGGACACGCTGCCGCTGCAGGTGAACAGCGACACCGACTTCCCCGAGGAGACGCGGCTGCGTTATCGGTTCCTCGACCTGCGGCGGGAGGCGCCGCACCGCAACATCCTGCTGCGCAGTCAGGTGATCGCCAGCATCCGGCGGCGCATGATCGCCTCCGGCTTCACCGAGTTCCAGACGCCGATGCTCACCTCCAGCTCGCCGGAGGGCGCGCGCGATTACCTGGTGCCGAGCCGCGTGCACCCCGGCACGTTCTACGCGCTGCCCCAGGCGCCCCAGCAGTTCAAGCAGCTCCTGATGGTGGCGGGCTTCGATCGTTACTTCCAGATCGCTCCGTGCTTCCGTGACGAGGACGGCCGGGCCGACCGCTCGCCGGGCGAGTTCTACCAGCTCGACTTCGAGATGTCGTTCGTCACCCAGGAGGACGTCTGGGCGGCCATCGAGCCGGTCATCCACGGGGTGTTCACGGAGTTCCGCCCGGCGGCGGTGGTGACGCCGCCGCCGTTCCCGCGCCTTGCCTTCGACGACGCGATGGCGACGTACGGTACCGACAAGCCCGACCTGCGCAACCCCCTCGTGATCGCCGACGTCACGGACGTCTTCCGCGGCTCGGGCTTCGCGGTGTTCGCCGGCGCCATCGAGCAGGGGGCGATCGTGCGGGGCCTGCGGGCGCCGCGGGCGGCGGCGCAGCCGCGCAGCTTCTTCGACAAGCTCAACCAGTGGGCGCGCGAGCAGGGCGCGCCCGGCCTCGGCTACGTCATCCTCGGGGAGGGCACCGCCCGCGGGCCCATCGCCAAGTTCCTCGACGAGGACCGCCTGGCCCGGCTGCGCGAGGCCACCGGCGCCGCCGAGGGCGACGCGGTCTTCTTCGTGGGCGACAAGCGCGCGGCGGCCGACGCGTTCGCCGGCAAGGTGCGGGTCAAGCTCGGCGAGGAGCT
>JBGPZN010000390.1:0-3724 GCA_041493815.1 Methylomirabilia bacterium | reverse complement strand
CGCGTTCCTGCCCGTGCTCACCGTGATCGGGCTGCAGACCGGACGGCTGCTGGCCGGCGCCATCCTCACCGAGACGATCTTCTCGTGGCCGGGCATCGGACTGTGGGTCTACGAATCGATCGAGTCCCGTGACTACGCGATCGTGCAGGGCGCCACGCTGTTCATCGCGGTGATCGTGGTGGCGGTGAACCTGGTCACCGATCTGCTCTACGCCGTCGTCGATCCACGCATCACGTACGTCAAGTCCTGATGGCGGGCCGACCGCGAAGTGCGCATCCGGCCGCCGCGGCCTGGCGCCGGCTCATCGCCAGCCCGGTGGCGCGGGCCGGGCTCGCCATCGTGACCGGGCTCTTCCTGATCGCGCTCGTGACGCCGCTCGTCCACCACTACGACGCCAGGACCGACGCCAACCTGGCCCTGCGGCTCAAGGCGCCGACGGTCGCGCACCCGTTCGGGACGGACACGCTGGGGCGCGATCTCCTCGTCCGTGTGCTGCATGCCACCCGCGTGACGCTGGGGCTGGCGGTGAGCGCCGTCGCGGTGGCGGCGCTGGTGGGTTCGCTGATCGGCCTGGTCGCCGGCTATCGGGGGGAGCGGACGGATGTCGTGCTGATGTTCGGCATGGACATCCTGCTGGCGTTCCCCGGCACGCTGCTGGCCATCGCCATCGTGGCCATGATGGGCCCGGGCCTGCGCAACTCGCTGTTCGCCATCAGCCTGGTGTCGATTCCGGCCTATGCGCGGCTGAGCCGGGCGGCCGTGCTCTCGGTGCGCGAGCAGGAGTTCGTGGTGGCCGCGCGCGGGGTCGGCGGGAGCGGTCTGCGGGTGCTGCTCGGCCACATCGTGCCGAACAGCCTGCCGCCTCTCATCGTGCAGACGACGCTGGCCGTGGCCTTCGCCATCCTCGAATCGGCCGCGCTCGGGTTCCTCGGGCTGGGCGCCCAGCCGCCGACGCCGGAGTGGGGGGCCATGCTGGCGGACTCCTACAAGTACTTCACCAGCGGCGCGTGGTGGGCGTTCCTGTTCCCGGGCGCTGCCATCATGCTGGCCGTGCTGGGGTTCAACCTGCTGGGCGACGGGCTGCGCGACGCCCTCGATCCACGTCTCGGCGCGAGCTGAAGCGTGAGCGCCCTCGGTTGGCGCTCAGGCAAGAGGCGACAGCACACCCTTCCAGCCGCGTCGGAGCAGCTCGGCGCCGGCCAGGCCGCAGCCGGCGGCCACCACGGCCGCGGTGAGCAACACGACGCCGAGTGGCGTGGGGAGTCCGGCCGACACCGCCGCGCTCACCGGCATGACGAGAACGCCCACGATGAGACCGGCGGCGGCCGCGGCCGCGGTCCAGCGTCCTTCGGCGCGCGCCCACCCCAGCACGCCCAGCGCCAGCGCGAGCAGGGCGAGCGCCGCCTGGAGCACACCCCGGATCTTGAAGTCGAAGAGGACCACGCCGAGCGACGCGAGCGCCGTGATCAACGCCACGGTGGCGGCCCCCCGCGGTCCGAACCGCCGCTTGCCCAGACGCCCCAGCGCCTCGGCGAGCACGTCTCCCAGCGTCTCCATCAGCGACGGCGGTTTCACCGGCTCGGCTGGAAGGATGAGATCGTGGCCGAGGAGGCCCGCGAGGCGGCGTCCGCGTTCACGCGACGCCTCCCGCGTCGTCTTGGCGGCTTCCCACGTGGCGTTCAGGATCTGGTACACAAACAGCGGCACCAGGAAGGTCCACGAGTTGCCGGCGGTGCCGACCAGCGGCTCGATCTTGGCGTTGAGCTCTGTCCACACCTCGCGGGGGCTCAGCACGATCCACCACACCCAGAATCCAACCCAGGCCGCCGCGAGAACCGCGAACGCCCCCCACCATGCCCGGCGCGGATACGCCTGACGCCAGGTCCATCGAGACCGGAACGTGTCCTCGGTCACCAGGGCCTCCCACCAGCGCAGGATGGCGCCGCTGGCGGCCAGCCAGAGGAGCACGACGGCGAGGCAGACGATCGTCCACGGCACGACGGTCATCGGAACGGCGATCTTCGGGATCAGCCGCTCGAGCGGAAGTCGGAAGCTCGAGCCGAAGAGGGCGGGGAGATCGGAGGCGAACGAGAAGAGCCAGTTGACGAACGCCGCCACCCACCCGAGGGGCACGCGCAGCGGTTCGGGGATCGAGATACCACCGCCGAGCACGGGGTGGGGGAAGGCGGCGGCCGAGAGCGCCACCACCGCCGCGAGCCGCGCCGCGACCCGATGGCGCGTCCGCCGGTCACGATCGGACTTGCTGAACCACGACCCGCCGGCAGCGAACCGGCCCCCGGTCAGACCGAGCAGCGACGTCACGACGGCGGCGCCGAACTCATCCTGGTTGCGCCAGTAGGTCGCGTGGTCGGTGAAGACGTTGGCGCTGTTGTAGACCTCGCGACTGCGCGTCATGTAGTGGTACGGCTCGGCAAACATCGGCCCGTTGGGAACGGGATCGGCGGTGGCGTAGTAGTCCTCCCAGGCGGTGCCCTCGGCGAGCGCGAAGCCCTGGTCGGCGTGGCACAGCTCGTTGATGTCCTTCAGGGTGAACGGCATCACGTACGCCGCCAGCGCCAGGAGGATACCGAGGCTCCACACTCCGAGCACCGCGTAGGCGAGCGATCCGCCCCCGCGGAGGTGCCACAGGTACAGGGCCGCCACGACCAGCGCCGACATGGTCACGAGCGACGAAGCCGTGAGCATGCCGCGGGCGCGGTCCATCACGTGGCGGAGCGCCTTGAGCCTGGCGAGGGCCGAGCCGAACGTCACCAGCAGTTCGACCTTCGGGGGCTTCGCCTGGCGCAGCGCCTCGTGGGCCACGGCGGCGCCCTGCGAGTGAGCGAGCACGGCGATCACGTCGCATCGCTCGGCCAGCCACTCGAGATCCTCCTGCACCTTGCTGACCATCGACTGGAACTGGAAGCGGCTCGTGAGCAGCACGTAGGAGTCACCGATGAAGCCGGCGATCCAGCGTTGCACGGGCGCCACGACCGGGCGAAGGACGGGCACCAGGGAAATGGGCAGCAGGAGGAGGACGAGCATCTGCAGGAGCAGCGCGAGCGGGAAGGTGACCACCAGGTAGGCGAAGCCGTGGAGGGCCCGCGCGACCTCGCCTTCGCGGAGGGCATCGGAGAGCCGGTCCGCGAACTGCGTGAGGGTCATCCACGGCACAACGCGGATGCTCCAGAACGCGACGCTGCCGAATCCGGGGCGCTCGAACGTGTCGGCCCAGGTCGACTCCGCGAGTCGCCACGTCGTCTCCTGGGGCGGGGTCACCACGCTCTCGGCTGGCTGCTTCTGGTCCCCTGTGGCTGTCGGCTGCACCCACAGCCGCACGATCGCATGCGCGGGCGAGCGCCGCTCCGTGGGGTCCTCGCGCACGGTGACGCGACTGAGCTCGGCGCCCCCGCCATGGTGCTTCATCCAGCGCGCGAGACACACGAAGAGGGGCTCGCCGAAGCGCGTGAGCGTGTGACCACGACGCTGGTCCCCGATGCCGTGGACGAGTAGCACGCCGAGCGAGCGGACGGGCTTGTCCGGCGGGGGCGCCGGGCCGGAGCGAGAGACCGAGTCGTCGCCCTCGGACATGGCTTCCTGATACAACGCTCGCGGAGCCGGCGTCAAGGCTGACCGCGACCTTCGCCGACCTTGAAGATCTTTGCTCCCACGGCCTCCTCGGCCCGGGCATCGCGGATCCGGAACATGCTCACGCCATAGGTCG
>JBGPZN010000384.1:0-3775 GCA_041493815.1 Methylomirabilia bacterium | reverse complement strand
GGAGGACGGCGAACCCGCTCAGGATCAGGATCCCGTTCGAGAACACCAGCCGGTCGCCCTGGTTCGCGAACTGCCGGGGGACGAACCGGTCCCGAGCCAGGATGGACGACAGGCGCGGAAAGTCGGCGTACGAGGTGTTGGCGGCCAGCACGAGGATGAGCAGGGTGGCGACCTGCACCACGTAGTACAGCGGTCCGGTGCCGAACACCCGGTGGGCGATCTTGGAGACAACCGTCTCGTCGCCGCCGGCGACGATGCCGAAATCGAACGCGAGGTACGTGATGCCGAGGAACATCACGATCGAGATCACGCCGAGCCAGGTCATGACCGTCTGCGCATTCCGCCCCTCGGGCGGCTTGAGCGCCTGCACGCCGTTGGAGACGGCCTCGACGCCGGTCAGCGCCGTGCAGCCGGCGGCGTAGCTCCTGAGGAGGAGGAACAATCCGATTCCCTCCAGACCGGGAGGATGGGGCTCGTAGGGGGCCTCGGGGAGCCAGTCGAAGAAGGCCCCCACGAGGCCGTACCCCACCATGCCGAGGATGCTGAGGACGAAGAAGTACGTGGGCGCCGCGAACATGCGCCCCGATTCGCGGACGCCGCGCAGGTTGCCGACCGCGATCACCGCGACGGCGAGGATACTCAGCACGACGCTGTAGGGGTGGAGTCGGGGTACCGCCGAGGTCAGTGCCGCGATGCCGGCGACGACCGACACCGACACCGTCAGCACGTAGTCCACGAGCAACGCCGCGGCCGCGATGAGCGCCGGGACGATGCCCAGGTTGTCCTTCGCGACGAGGTAGGCGCCGCCGCCCTGTGGATACGCGGCCACGGTCTGCCGGTAGGAGGTCACGACCACGGCCAGCAAGGCGGCAATGCCGAGCGCCACCGGGAGCGAGTAGCTCAGCGCGGCGCTCCCCGCGAGGATGAGGACCAGCAAGATCTCCTCGGTCGCATACGCCACCGAGGAGAGCGGATCGGAGGCGAAGACCGCCAGCGCCAGCGTCTTGCTGAGCCGCTCGTGCCGCAACTGCGCCAGAGGCATCGGCGCACCGAGGAGCCGTCGCTTCACCAGGGCGAGTCGCATGGGCCAGCCCGACTCTACGCCGATCCGCTGTCCGTCACCTCCGTCTCGCGGATTTTTACGTGATTTTTACGCCGGCGGTTCGTCTCTTGACGCGTGCTTGAGGGGTGGTGCTGGCAGAGTGTCGGCAGGAATGGTGCGCCGACGATGTGCGACTCGACCCTGCTCGCTGGACGTGGAGTCACCCGGCCCCGATGGCGCGTGCTGTACGGGGTCGTCTGCCCGCCGCTGGCGATGCTGGGGATCGTCGACGTGGCCGCTCCGCCCGCTCCGGTACGGACCCTGCTGCGCCTGGCCCTCATCCTCGTCGCCGTCGCCGCGATGACCGCGTGGGTCCGGGCCAACCGCGCCGCGCTGGATCTTCAAGATTGGTGCGCGTGTGCGGCGTCGACGATCACCGTTCGCGTGATCGAGTCACAGCGGCCGGCCGCCTCGCCTCGGTCCGACCCCTTCCCCGCCTCACCGGCCTGGGTGGAGGAGGAGCGCGAGGTCGAGGTGGCGTCCCGCTGAGCGCCGCAGCCCCGTAGGATCCCGCGTGCCGGTCAGCGTGCCTTGCCGTCGAGGGCGAGGTTCAGCAGGAGGACGTTGACCCGCGACTCGCCGAGGAACCCGAGCTGCCGGCCCTCGATGTGCTGTTCGACGAGCTGGCGGACGGCGGACTCGTCGAGCTTGCGAGCCTTGGCCACGCGGCCGACCTGGTACAGCGCCGCCGCCGGGCTGATGTGCGAATCGAGGCCGCTGCCCGAGGCGGTCACGAGGTCGACCGGCACCGGCGCCGTATTGGCGGGGTCGGCGGCACGCAACGCCTCCACGCGGCCCTTGACCGCGTCGTAGAGCGCCGGGTTCGTCGGTCCCAGGTTCGAGCCCGACGAGGCGCCCGCGTTGTAGGGGAACGGCGACGTTGCCGACGGGCGGCCCCAGAAGTACTTGGGGTCGTCGAACGGCTGGCCGATGAGCGACGAGCCCACGACCTTGCCGTCGCGGACGATCAGGCTGCCGTTGGCCTGGCGTGGGAACACGAGCTGGGCGATGCCGGTCACCACGGCCGGGTAGATCAAACCGGTGAGGACCGACAGGACGATCAGCAGCACGAGAGCAGGACGAATGTGCGCACCCATGACGTCGGCTCCTTACACCAGGCCCAGGGCGACCAGGATCATGTCGACCAGTTTGATGCCCGGGAACGGGATGATGATGCCGCCGATGCCGTAGATCCACACGTGGCGGCGCAGGACGGCCGCGGCCCCGAGCGGGCGATAGCGGACGCCCTTCAGGGCGAGCGGGATCAGCGCGACAATGATGAGCGCGTTGAAGATGACCGCGGACAGGATCGCGCTCTGCGGCGTCGCCAGACGCATGACGTTCAGCGCGCCGAGCACGGGGTACGTCGACGCGAACGCCGCCGGGATGATCGCGAAGTACTTGGCGACGTCGTTGGCGATGCTGAACGTCGTGAGCGCCCCGCGGGTCATCAGCATCTGCTTGCCGGTCTCGACGACCTCGAGCAGCTTGGTCGGGTTCGAGTCGAGGTCGATCATGTTGCCGGCTTCCTTGGCGGCCTGGGTGCCGGAGTTCATGGCGACCGCCACGTCGGCCTGGGCCAGCGCCGGCGCGTCGTTGGTGCCGTCGCCGGTCATGGCGACCAGCCGTCCCTCGGCCTGGGTGTCGCGGATCAGCTTCAGCTTGGCCTCCGGCGTGGCCTCGGCCAGGAAGTCGTCGATGCCGGCCTCGGCCGCGATGGCCGCCGCCGTCAGCGGGTTGTCGCCGGTGATCATGATGGTCTTGATCCCCATGCGCCGCAGCTGCGCGAACCGCTCCCGGATGCCACCCTTGACGATATCCTTGAGATTGATGGTGCCGAGAACGCGCGCGCCTTCGCAGACGACCAGCGGCGTGGCGCCGGCCTTGGCGATGCTGTCGACGGCGGCGCGGACCTCGACCGGCACGGTGCCGCCCAGCTGCTTGACGTGGGCCTCGATGGCGTCGGCGGCGCCCTTGCGCACGCGGCGGCCGTTCAGGTCAACGCCGCTCATCCGCGTCTGCGCGGTGAACGCCACGAAGGTGGCGCCAAGCTTCTGGACGTCGCGCTCGCGGATGCCGTACTTCTCCTTGGCGAGCACGACGATGCTGCGTCCCTCCGGCGTCTCGTCGGCCAGCGAGGCCAGCTGGGCAGCGTCGGCGAGGTCGCGCTCGCCCACGCCGGGGGCCGGGATGAACTGCGTGGCCTGCCGGTTGCCGAGCGTGATGGTCCCCGTCTTGTCGAGCAGCAGGACGTCGACGTCCCCGGCCGCCTCCACGGCCCGGCCGGACATGGCGATGACGTTCTTCTGGATCATACGGTCCATGCCGGCGATGCCGATGGCCGACAGGAGCGCGCCGATCGTGGTCGGGATGAGGCAGACCAGCAGGGCCACCAGCACGGTCACCGTCACCGGCGTCCCCTGCCCGGCCGTCCCGACGCTGTAGATGGAGAACGGCAGCAGCGTGGCCGTGGCCAGCAGGAAGACGATCGTCATCGCGGCCAGCAAGATGTCGAGGGCGATCTCGTTGGGCGTCTTCTGCCGCTTGGCGCCCTCCACCAGCGAGATCATGCGATCCAGGAACGCCTCGCCCGGGTTGGCGTTGACCTCGACGATGAGCCAGTCCGACAGCACCTGGGTGCCGCCGGTGACCGAGCTGCGGTCGCCGCCGCTC
>JBGPZN010000546.1:0-2517 GCA_041493815.1 Methylomirabilia bacterium | reverse complement strand
TCGCCCTCGTGGCCGCCGAAGGCCGACTCCACGATGGCCAGCCAGTCGTCCTCGCCGGAGGCCCAGCGGTACACCGCGGGCATGAACCCGGGCTGCACGCTGATCGGCATCCCCAGGTGGCGCGCGCGCTGGGCCTGGAAGACCGTGTCGGCGATGGCGATGAGGCTGTCCACCTTGCGCTTGAGCTTGCTGTGTTTCTTCAAGAATGTCCGCGCGATCATGGGCTCGCCGGAGCGCGACTCCTCCATCAGCGCCGAGCAGACGGCCGCCGCCTCGGCCAGCGTGGTGTCATCGAAGATCCGCCGCCACACCGCCTCCGCCACCAGCAGCTCGTTGTCGTGGCGCAGGCCGGCGATCAGGCGCCCCTTGGGCTCGAGCGTGCGCCCGTTGCTCACGGCGCCGAACTGCTCGAGCACCTCGACCACGCGCAGGAACTCCTGCCAGTAGGCGCCGCGGAACGCCTCGAGCCCCTCGCGCCGCTGGCGCAGGCGCTCCTCCAGCCGCTCGATCTCCCGCCACGCGCGGTCGCAGTTCGGCGTGGCGCCCCACGGGCACCGGTGGCACTCGACCGACGACAGCGTGGCCTCCGGTCCCTGGGTGCGCTCACGCTCCAGCAGCTCGGGCACCGCCAGGCGGCCCAGCTGCTCGGCCAGCGCGCGGAGACCGCGGCCGTCGTGCCGCCCATCCCGGGACACGTCGCGGGCCACGTGCAGCGGCGGCGTGGCCCAGAAGATGCGCTTGACCACGCCACTCTTGAGACGCGCCACCGCGCCGTGGGGCAGCAGCGCGTCGAACAGCACGCGGTGCCCGCGGATCGCGTGCACGCGCAGGATCAGCGCCAGGCTCGGAGCGCCCTTGCGGCGGACCAGCGCCAGCCGGCCCGGCTCGGCCTCGACCGGCGTACGCTCGCCGCGCCGCCCGGCGCGGCCGGTCGCCTGCCGCCGCGCGTCCACCTCGTGGCGGGCGCGCCGATAGCGGCCGATGCGCGGGAAGTCGCCGCAGGGCGCCGCGTACTGGCGCGCCTCGGCGAGCGCCTGCTCCAGCGCCTGCACCTCGGACTCCATCTCGCGGATGCGCTTGAGGTTCTGGTACTGGCCGAACGAGGACTCGATGCGCTTGCGGATGACCTCCGGCGCAGCCCCGGTGCCGATCATCGCCGCCACCGAGCCGTAGCCCAGCTTGAAGCGGCTCTCGATCGGCTCCGGCGGGCCGTCCACCACGCGGATCACGTCCTCCAGCCCGTCGCGGGCGTCGAGCGCAATCACGCACTGGCCCTCGGGGTCGATGCCACGCCGGCCGGCCCGCCCGCCCATCTGCGTCAGCTCGTTGTGGGTGAGCGAACGGAAGCCGCGGTCGCTCCGCTTCGTCAGCCCCTGGAGCACGACGGCGCGGGCCGGCATGTGGATGCCGAGCGACATCGTCTCGGTAGCGAAGACGACCTTGCAGAGGCCGCGCTCGAAGAGCGACTCGATCAGTCGCTTGAGCCCCGGCAGGATCCCGGCGTGGTGCAGCGCCACGCCGAGGCGCAGCCCGCGGAACACCGACTGGCTCAGCGTGGACTCGCCCAGCGCGGGCTGGTCGGCCAGCGCCTGGGCGATCGTCTCGTCCACCTCGCGGCGCTGCTCGCGGGTAGTGAGCGGCCGGCCCTCGGTCAGCACGTCCTCCATCGCCCGCTCGCAGCCGGCCCGGCTGAAGATGAAGTAGATGGCCGGCAGCCACCGCCGCTGCTCGAGCGCCTCGATCATGACTGTGGGGTCCACCACGCGGCGCGTGTACCAGCGCGTCCGCTCGTCGCCCCGGGGCGACTCGTCGCCCACCAGGCGCGCGCGGCCGCGCCGCACGTCGTCGAAGTCGTGGACCTGGCCGGCCAGGTCGGCCACCATGTAGTGCAGCGGCACCGGGCGCTGCGGATGGTAGATCGGCACGATGGGACGGTGCACGATCGAGATCCAGTCGGCGATCTCCTTGACGTTGGCGACGGTGGCCGACAACCCGACCAGCAGCACCTCGGGCGGCGCCGCCACGATGATCTCCTCCCACACGGTGCCGCGACCCTCGTCGCCCATGTAGTGGCACTCGTCGAGGACGATGTATTTCAGGTTGTCGAACCCGCTGCCGTAGAGCGCGTTGCGCAGGATCTCGGTCGTCATGACGACGACCGGCGCGTGCGGGTTCACCTTGACGTCGCCGGTCAGGATGCCGACCTTGTCCCCGCCGTACGCGCGCTGGAAGTCGCCGAACTTCTGGTTGCTGAGGGCCTTCAGCGGCGTGGTGTAGGCGATGCGCTGCCCGGCCTCCAGCGCCGCCAGGATCGCGAACTCCGCCACCAGCGTCTTGCCGCTTCCGGTCGGTGCGGAGACGATCACCGACTGATCCTCCTGGATCGCTCGGATCGCCTCGATCTGGAAGTCGTCCAGCGGGAACGGATAGCGGGCGCGGAAGCGCTCGACCAGCTCCATCCACCCCACGGTATCACGCGTCCGACGGCGGGCCTGTCTGCATCTGGGGACATTCCCG
>JBGPZN010000001.1:0-27864 GCA_041493815.1 Methylomirabilia bacterium | reverse complement strand
CAGCGGCGGCGCCGCCTCCGCCGCCGGCGGCGTGGCGGCGACCCGGGGCGGATCGTAGGTGATCGTGCGGACCTCCTGACGCGTGGTGCCGGCGGTGTCCGTCGCGCTGACGACGATCGCGTTGGCGCCCGCGCGCAGCGTGACCGGCGCGCTCACGACGAGCGACGTCGGGGGCGTGCGCTCGGCCTGCTGGGCGACCTCGGTACCGTTGAGGCTCACGGTCACGCGCGCCACCCCCTTGCTCGACGTGACGACCACGGCGACTACGCTCGACTCCTCGGCGACGCGCGCGCGGTCCTCGGGGTAACGCACCACCACCGTCAGCGGCGCCGGCCGCGCGTACTCCACCGCGCGCACCTCCTGCTGGACGCCGCCGTCCACGTCGGTGGCGGTGACCACCAGCGTGTTCTGCCCCTCGCGCAGCGTGACCGGCAGGTTGAGCGGCACCGCCCGCGCCGGCGGTGTCTCGTCGCGGCGCGTGATCTCGCTGCCGTTCAGCGTCACCGTCACGCGGGCGATCCCACGCCCACCCGAGACCACTCCGGCCACCGCGATGGCGGCCTGCTCGAGCCGCGCGCGGTCGGCCGGCGAGCTCAGGGCCACGGTCAGCGGCGGCGCCGCGGCCGGCCCCGGCGTGAAGGAGCGGGTCGGCGGCGCCGCGCCGGTCGCGGAACGCTCGTAGGTGATCACCCGTGACTCCTGGCGGCTCGTACCGTCGGTCTCGGTGGCGGTGACGAGAACCACGTTGCGCCCCTCGCGGAGCCGGATCGGTTGGCGCAGCACCATCTCCGGCCGGCCCCCGCGCTCGTCGCGCGCGGCGATCTCCGCCCCGTTGAGGCTCAGCGCCACCCGGGTCACACCCTTGGCCGAGCGAACGCGCACGTCGAACGGATGCATGGGCTCGCTGACGCGCGCCTGATCGCGTGGCTCCGCGATCATGATGTCGAGCCCCGCCGTCCCCGGGCGGTCGAAGGCCACGACCTCCCAGTTACCCAGGTTGATCTCGCTGGCGCCCTTCACGTACTGGCGCGTCTCGGGCGCATACCAGAGCTGCAGCGTGAGGTCCCGGTTGGTGCGCTCGTTGTGCGCGGTGAACTCGATGCGGAACGCCTTGACCGTGCCGCCACGCACCTGGACGTCCTCCCACGCCTCGACGCTCGAGGACAGGGTCGCCGGCGAGTGGCCTCCACGCGAGTCGGGCACGCCGGGGCGCGGCGGGTAGCGCCACACGCCGCGATGACTCGTGCGCTCCCCCACCTTCAGCGGCCACTTCAACTCGAACGGGGGCGAGAAATCGTGGGCGGCGGGGCCGCGGTTGATGCGGGCCAGGCCCAGCGTGCGGCCCAGGCGGAACTCGCGCCCCGACGCGGCGAAGACGTAGACGCCGTCGTCGATCCGGACCATCTCGTAGAGCCCGTCGCTGCGGACCCAGCGATCGCCGGGGCCGTACGTGGGTAGTTCGGCGCGCGGCGCCTCGGCGGCGGCAGCGGTCACCGCCGTGGCCAGGGCCAGCAGCGCCAGCAGTAACCCCATCGGGCGAAGCGTCACGTCGGTCCTCCGGCTCGTCCCGCCTGGGGTCATTGGTGCTGCCGGGGGCGGTCGAGGCGGCACCTCGACCAGCATAGGTGGGAGCGAGAGGATTGGTCAAATAAGTTGTACGGTTCTACAATTCGCGCTGGGAGGCGACATGAGGATCGACCGCAAGCGGCTGGAGGCGACCATCGAGGAGCTCGGACGGGTGGGCGCGACCGAGCGCGGCGGCCTCACCCGCCTGGCCCTCAGCGACGAGGACAAGCGCGGCCGCGATCTCATGATGGCCTGGATGCGCGAGGCCGGCCTGCGGGTCACCGTGGACCAGATGGGCAACATCTTCGGCGAGCGGGCCGGCGAGCCCGGCCGCCCACCGGTGATGATGGGCTCGCACGTCGACTCCGTTCCCACCGGCGGCAAGTACGACGGCCAGCTCGGCGTGCTCTGCGCGCTGGAGGCGATCCGCACGCTGAACGACCAGCGCGTCCGCACGCGCCACCCGGTGACGCTCGTGATCTTCACCAACGAGGAGGGTGCGCGCTTTCAGCCCGCGATGATCGCCAGCGGCGTGATGGCCGGCAAGATCGCGCTGGAGGACGCCTACAACGCGCGCGACAAGGACGGCCTGCGCCTGGTCGACGAGCTGGAGCGCATCGGCTACCTGGGATCCGAGCCGTGCGTGCCGCGCCCGCTGCGCGCCTACCTGGAGCTGCACATCGAGCAGGGGCCGCAGCTCGAGGAGGAGGGGCTGGCGGTCGGCGTCGTCGAGGGCATCGTGGCCATCGCGTGGTCGCGGCTGACGCTCCACGGCGTGCAGGACCACGCCGGCCCCACGCCGATGCGCATCCGCCACGACGCGCTCGTCGCCGCCGCCGAGGTCGTCGCCGGTGTGCGCGGCATCGCCCGCCAGCTCGGCGGCGATCTGGTCACCACCGTCGGCAACCTCACGGTGGCGCCCAACATCGTCAACGCCATCCCCGGCCGCGTCAGCCTGTCGATCGACATGCGCGATCCCCGCGACGCCACGCTCGACCGCGCGCGGCCGCTGCTCGATCGCGTCGTGGCCGAGGCGTGTGCGCGCGAGGGCGTGACCTACGAGCTGGAGCACTACTGGCGCGTGCCCTACACGCCGTTCGACCGCGAGGTGGTCGACGCCGTCGAGCGCGCCGCCGGGGCGGCCGGCGCCCGCCACCGGCGGATCCTCTCGGGCGCCGGCCACGACGCCCAGTACATGGCGGCGATCGGCCCGACGGGCATGGTGTTCGTGCCTTCGCGCGGCGGGCGCAGCCACTGCGAGGAGGAATTCACGCCGATGGACGACATCGAGTACGGCGCCAACACCCTGCTCGGCGCCGCACTCGAGCTGGCCGGGATCTGAAGCCCTACAGCGTTTGCACCACCTGCGCCGGCCAGGTCCGGGCATCCACCTTCGCGTGCCACTCCTTGATCGTGCCGTCCCTGGCGATCACCACGCCGACGCGCTGCGCGCCCTTGGCGGGATCGGCGTTGGCGCCGTAGGCCGTGCCGATCTTCCGATCGGTGTCGCAGATCAGCGGGAAGTTGAAGCTGTACTTGTCGGCGAACGCCTTGTTCTCGGCGGGGGTATCGAAGGAGACGCCGAGGATGACGGCCCCCTTCGTGTCGTAGTCGGCCTTGAGGTCGCGGAACCCGCAACCCTCCGCCGTTCAGCCTGGGGTATCGGCCTTCGGGAAGAACCACAGGACAACGGGCCGGCCGGCGAAGTCCGACAACGTCACGGTCTTGCCGGTGTGATCGCGGCCCACGAAGTCGGGCGCCTTGGCTCCTGGCGTGAGCATGTGACCTCCGGGGTAAGGGGTGGCGGAACGCCCGGGCGCGCTCCTGATTCGTCCACAGTCCACAATCTACACGACCCGAGAACGGCGTGGTGTCGCCTCGATTCAGGCGGTATTCTCCTGGTCGGCGCCGTGCTCGACCTGGCCAGTCGACCCTCGTCACCACGGAGGCGCTCATGCGACGCTTCGATTCCACGCTGCGGCTGCTCCTCGGACTGTCGCTCGCCCTGGCCGGCTGCTTCGGCGCCTATCAGATCAAGCCGGACGAGCCGCGGAGCACGTCCGGGATGACCCCGAACGTCGAGGACAAGGATGCCGGGCTCGTGGCCGTCGCCCCGGGCTTCGATCTCAAGACCTATCGGGTCATCGCGGTCAACCAGTTCCCGGTGACCGATTCGAACATCAAGGACGACGACGACCGGCGGCTGGCCCAGTCGATGTCGGTCTTCCTGCAGTCCGAGCTGGTGCGCCGGCTTCGCGAGAGCGGGCTCTTCGAGCGCGTCATCAACCTCGCCGAGACGCCGATGCCGGCCGGGCTGCCGAACGCGCTCCGCATCGACGGCGACATCCCGCGCCTGGGCCAGGGCTCGCAGGTCGCCCGGGCCTTCGTGGGACTGTACGGGGGCGGCCGGACCCGCGCGCAGCTCGAGATGCGCTTCGTCGAGGTCTCCACCGGCAAGGTCGTCATGCTCACCGCCGATCGGCGCGTCGCCTCGATCGGGTTCTTCGGCGGCGACAGCAAGGACCATCTCCGCGAGTCGTTCGACGACGCGGCCCGCGACCTGGCGAAGTTCCTGCTGCGGCTCAGCCGCGGCGAGGCGCCACGGCCGTAGCCGGCAGGTCTCTCACCTTCTCGTCAGCGCAGCATCGCCGTCAGCGTGAGGGCGACGGCGGCGTTGTTGACCACGTGGGCGGCCATCGAGGGCAACAGGCTGCCGGTGCGCTCGTAGACCCACGCCCACAGCACGCCGGAGAGGAAGACGCTCAGGAAGCCCGCGGCGCCGTAGCCATGCGCCAGCGCGAAGACGAGCGCGCTGCCCAGCGCGGCCGCCGGCCAGGCCAGGCGCGCGCGCAGCGTGCCGTAGAGCAGGCCGCGGAAGATCAGCTCCTCGAACACGGGCGCGAACACGAGCGAGCCGAGCAGCGTCACCGCGACCGCCGCCGGCGATCCCCACGCCAGCTGGGGGTCGAACCACTCGGACCAGTGCGAGCCCAGCCCCAGCCGCTCGCCGAGCGTGCCGAGGCCGAAGTCGATCACGATGCCGGCGCCAACCAGCATCGCCGCCGCCTCCAGCCACGGTCGCCAGCCATCCGGCCGGGGCCGCAGGCCGAAGGCCGCGACGAACCCGAGCCCGGCCGGGGCGAGAAGGGCGCGCCAGACGAGCAGCAGCAGCGGCACGTACATGAGGGGCTGATCGAGCGCCTCGGCCAGGATCGGCTGCTCGGCGAGCCAGTGATTGCCGACCCACAGCGCCAGCAGCATCAGCGCGGCGAGGGCACCGCCGCGCACCAGCGTCTCCAGACCGGCGCCCAGCGACCACGGCGGCGGCAGCGGTGCATCGGCGACCGTCCCTCGCCACCTCCGCCCCTGCCACATGGCGCGCAGCGCGAGGAGACCCAGCGCGAGCAGGAGCAGGTCGAGCGCGGCGATCGCCCGCACGCGCCAGAGCAGGGGTCGCGATCGCGCGGCGAGGGCCTGGCGCGCGGCGTCGGCCAGCGTCGACTCATCGACGCTCGCGGCCACCCGCAGGGCGAGCGCGTCGGCAAACCAGCCCGGTCCCAGCTCGGCCAGCGTCTCGGTGACGGCGTCGGGCTCTAGCTCGCCCGCGTCCAGATACGCCGCGGCGATGACGCTGCCGTAGGTCGACAGGGGCTCGTCGCGCGCCGGCCACGGCCCCACCACGCGCCGCAGCCGCTCGCGTCGCCCGGCCTCGCCGAGCAGGATGGCCAGCCGCAGGTCGACGCCGGGCGCCAGCGAGTCGTTCGCCAGCTCCTCGTACCACGCGATGGCCTGGCCGATCTCGCTGCCGGCGTCGGACAGCAGGAGCGCGTACAGCCGGCGCTCCCAGGCCGGCGCGCGGGCCAGCGCCGCCTGGGCGTCCATCGAGCTGCCGACGATCAGGGCCAGCGCGCGCTCCGGATTCTCGATGCCCGCCAGCCGCGGCTCGCCCACGTGCGCGCGCACGAGGAGCGCCACCATGATGATCAGCACCAGTGCGGAGGCGGCCGTGACGACGAGCCCGAGCGATCGACGGAGGGGGGCTGCCGCCGGCGCGCTGGCCTCGGCCAACGACGGGGGCTCGACGGGCGAGGTGTCCGTGGCGGCCGCTATTCGGCCGGCGGCAGCGCGTCGCCCGTGAGATAGGGCGCGGGGCGGGCGCGGGGGCGCACGCGGACGCGGGCGACAACCGGCAAGTGGTCGGAGGCGACGCGAGCCAGGCGGCTTCGGTGGACGTGGAACTCCTCGCCCTGCAGCTCGACGTCCCAGTAGATGCGGTCGAGCCGGAACAGCGGGAACACCGCGGGGTGCGTGCGGCGCATCTGCCGCATCGGCGAGGAGAACTCGCGGCGCAGGCCGCGGGAGACGGGGCCGCGGTGCCACTCGTTGAAATCCCCCAGCAGCAGACGGGGCCCCGCGCAGTCGGCCGCGCGCAGGAACGCGTGCAGCAGCTCGACCTGCGCGCGGCGCTCGCGGAAGGCCAGACCGAAGTGGCAGTTGAACACGTGCAGCGCGGTGTCGTCCACGCCCAGGTCCACGCGCAGGCAGCCGCGCGGCTCGCGCCCGTCGAAGGAGAGGTCGCAGCGCAGCGACGAGAGGACCGGCAGCCGCGTGAGCACGGCGTTGCCGTACGTCCCGTCGCCGAAGGCACGCGTCGCACCCATCACCACGCTCATGCCGAGGGCGGCCGCCAGGTAGCTGGCCTGGTCGGCGTGGGCGACGCCGTTCTCCCGCACGACCTCTTGCAGGCCGATGACGTCGGGACCGATCTCCTGGATGACCCGGGCGATGCGGTCGAGGTCGCGCCGCCGGTCCAGCCCGACACCACGGTGGATGTTGTAGCTGGCCGCGACCAGCGGCGTCACGCGGCGTCCTGGTATCGCGCGAAGTGGGGATAGAGCTGCAGCGGATGGGTGATCGGCCCCGGCAGCGTCACGCCGGGCGGCGTCACGACGAACGTGCGCATCTCGTCCTCGGTCGGGCCGGCGTGGGCGCCGACCTCGCCGACGAACGTCACGTGGCCGTTCGGCGCCTCGAGGCCGTAGAGGACCAGATCGCCGGCGCTCGGCATCGCCATCAGGTCGCGGATCCCCGCCTTGACCAGCTCGAGGTCGACGCGTCCGGCGAACGGGCCTTCGCCGAGCTCGTCCACGCGATAGCGTTTGCCGCGCCACACGCAGAGGGGCCCGGGCGCCGAGCGGACCAGCACGAAGCCCATGCCGCGACTGCGCGCGATGTCGTCGACCAGGCCTGGAAAACGCTCGTCGATCCGCTCCAGGCTCAGCGGCAGCGGGTCGTCCAGGAAGTAGACGAACGCGTTGGGGCCGGCCGCGATGACGCGCACGCCGCCCTGCTCGTGCGCCTCCTTCACCTCGCCCAGCAGCCACGGAAAATCCTGCTCGAGGTAGTTGATGAACCGCTGCACGACACCCGGCTCGCGCCCGCTACGGATCGCCTTGATGCCGCTGGCCAGCCGGTGGCTGCCCGGCCGGCCCGGCGCCACCTCGTGGGCCCCGGCCGGCGTGAGGAAATCCTCGAAGAGCAGGCGCTCGATGCGGCGGCCGCCGTTGAGCTTGTCATACGGCGTGCAGTGCGCCTGGCCGTGATCGGCCAGCAGGTAGATGTCGTAGCGGTGCTCGGGCACGCGCCGGGCCACCCGCCACAGTTGCCGGAGCGAGGCGTCCACCGGCTGCAGCGAGCGCAGGGCCCGGCGGTGCCGCGGTCCCCAGGCGTGGGCGAAGATGTCGTAGTCGAGGTAGTTGACGTAGATGGCCGGGGCGCCCGCGTAGATGTCGCGCGCGGCCGACAGCGTGAACAGCTCGCGGATCCACACCGACACGCCGACCTTCAGCGCCAGCAGCTTCCAGCCCCGCGGCGCGCCGAGCGGATCGGCGACGAGCGCGAGCAGCGCGCGCCCGATCGCCAGCGCCGAGATCGCCAGGCTCTTGATGGCGACCCACGTCAACACCACCACGGCCGACAGCGCGCAGAGCAGGCCGGCGCCCGACGGGCGCTTGAGCATCGCGAAGGTCATCAAGTTGTTGTCGGCGCCGCCCGTGAAGACGCAGCCATAGGTGCTGCCGCCGGTGACGATGCCGCGGCGGCCGGCGGCCTGGGTGGCCTCGACGTGGGCGGCGTCGCCCGCGCGTGGGAAGTAGACGTCGGCCCGCCGGCGCTTGTCGTGGTAGTGGAAGCCGGGAATGTCGGGCGACACGCCGTACATGGCCGCCATCTGAAATGCCGGCGTGGAGGTCGGCAGGCCCACCGACATCGGATGCAGCTGGCAGCCCCCGCGCTGGAGCAGCCGCCGGAGAAACGGCATGCGGCCCTCGGCCAGGGCGCGCTCCAGCACCGCGTGCGAGAGCCCGTCGATCTGCACGACGAGGAGCCGGCAGCGCCCGGGGACGGGAGCGCGGCCGAGACGGAGACGGCGCACGAGCCGGTCGAGCCCGCGCTGCAGGAAGAGGACGAGGTCGTCCGGGGACATGCTCGCTTTCATTGTACTATCCCCTCGCCATGGCCCCGCCGATCGTGGCCGCCGTCCGCCGCTTCGTCGAGGACGAGGTGCGGCCGGTGGCCGCCGCGCTCGAGCACGCCGACGAATACCCGCACGCGCTGGTCGCGCGCATGCGCGCGCTCGGCCTGTTCGGTGCGCTGGTCCCCGCCGAGTACGGGGGCCTCGGGCTCGCCGTGAGCACCTACGCGCGCCTCATCGAGGAGCTGTGCCGCGGCTGGATGTCGCTGGCCGGCGTGATCAACAGCCACACGATGGCCACGCTCATCGTCCTGCACCACGGCACCGAGGAGCAGCGGCGCCGCCTCCTGCCGCGCTTCGCCGCCGGGCAGGCGCGCGGCGGCCTCTGCCTGACCGAGCCGCACGCGGGCTCCGACGTGCAGGCCATCCGCACCACCGCCCGCCGCGACGGCGACCACTACGTGCTCAACGGCAGCAAGATGTTCATCACCAACGGGCGCGAGGGCCACGCCTTCGCGCTGCTGGCGGTGACCGATCCGCGCGCGCAGCCACGCCACCGGGGCATGTCCTGCTTCATCGTCGAGAAGGGCCACCCGGGCTTCCGCGTGGGGAAATCGCTGGCCAAGCTCGGCTACAAGGGCGTGGACACCGTGGAGCTGCTCTTCGAGGACTGCGCGGTGCCCGCCGCCAACCTGGTCGGCGGGCTCGAGGGCCGCGGCTTCGGCCAGGTGATGAGCGGGCTGGAGACGGGCCGCATCAACATCGCCGCCCGCTGCGTCGGCGTGGCCCAGGCCGCCTACGAGGACGCGCTCGATCGCGCGCGGGCCAGCGACGCGCCGCCGCCGGCGCTGGCCGATCTGGCCACCGGCGTGCAGGCCGCGCGGCTCATCACCTACTGGGCCGCCGGCATGAAGGACCGGCGCGAGCGGTGCGACCTCGAGGCCGGCATGGCCAAGCTCTACGCCTCCGAGACCGCGTATGCGATGGCCGTCACCGCCATGCGCGTGTACGGCGAGACGGGCACGCTGAAGCGTCACACCGTCGAGCGCCACTACCGCGACGCGCCCTTGATGATCATCGGGGAGGGCACCAACGAGATCCAGCGCACGCTCATCGCCCGCCAGCTCGTCGAGCGCTACGGCGAGCGGCTGGGCGCGCTCACCTCGCGCGAGGGCGAGTCCCAGGAGCGGCGGCAGATCGTGCTGGCGGTGCGCCAGTTCGTGGACACGTCGCTCGTCCCGGTGGTGGCCGAGCACGAGGCGGCCGGTCGCTACCCGGCCGCGATCGTCCACGAGCTCGCCGAGCTGGGATTGCTGGGTGCCGTCGTCGATCCGGCGCGCGGCGGCCTCGGCCTCGACCTCGGCGCCACCGCGATGCTGCTGGAGGAAGTCGCGCGGGGCTGGACCACCGTCGGGGCGGCCGCCGCCGGCCATCTGATCGCCACCTGGGCGCTCGAGCGCTTCGCGGCCCCGGCCCAGCGCGAGGCCCGCCTGCCCGCCCTGGCCCGCGGCGAGCGGATGGCCACGACCGTGCTCGGCGGCGACGTCACGGCCCGTCGCGACGCGGGCGCGTGGACGCTGCACGGCGCGACCGCGCTCGCCGACAACGCGCCGCGCGCGGATGTCGTCCTCCTGCGCGCGGTCGCCGAGGGTGAGGGTCCGCTGCTGGCGCTCGTCGAGCGCGGGACGCCGGGTCTCGATCCCGGTGAGCCCGAGGCGACGATCGGCGCCCGTGGCCTCGACCCCTGCGTGCTACGCCTGCACGGCGTCCGGCCCGCGCTGGTCCTCGGGGGCGACGCGGCGGCGCAGGTCCTCGGCGCCGCCTGCGTGGCCACGGCGGCGGTCGCGGTGGGACTGGCCCAGGCCGCCTTCGAGGCGGCGCTGCGCTACTCGCAGCAACGCAGCACGTTCGGGCAGCCGCTCTGCCAGCACCAGGCCGTGCAGCTCAAGCTCGCCGACATGGCCACGGGGATCACCGCCGCCCGCCTGCTCACCTATCACGCCGGGGAGGGCCAGCCGCTCGACCCGGCGGCCGGGGCGATGGCGCGGCTGGCGGCGGCGAAGGTCGCCGCCGACGCCACGCTGGAGTCGATGCGCATCCACGGCGGCTACGGCTACGTCAGCGAGTTCCCCGTCGAGCGCTTCTACCGCGACGCCGCGCGGCTCGCCTTCGTTCCGCTCGACGACGACTCGCTGCGCCGGGACGTGGCCGCGCGCGCGGTGGCCACCACGTGACGGGCGTGTTCCCCACCGCGGCGCTGATCCGCGCCATCATGTTCGCGTCGTGGGCGCTCTACGTGACGCGCACGATCCTGGGCGGCGCCGGCCTCCTCGCCTTCCTCTACGCGCTCGGTCCACGCTGATGGCGTACGGACGGTACTTCGAGGAGTTCGCGGTCGGCCAGGTGATGAAGCACTGGCCGGGACGGACGATCAGCGAGGCGGACTGCACGTGGTTCGCGCTGCTGACGATGAACCAGCACCCGGTGCACAGCGACGCCCACTACGCGGCCACCCACACCCAGCACGGCCAGCGGCTGGTGCTGGGCCCGCTGGTGTTCTCGATCGGCATCGGCATGACGGTGGCCGACGTCTCCGGCAAGGCGATCGCCAACCTCGAGATCGAGAAGATCGTCCACCTGGCCCCGACGTTCATCGGCGACACGCTCTACTCGGAGTCGACAGTCCTGGCCACGCGCGAGTCCCGGCAGGGCGACCGGGGGACGGTGAGCGTGGAGACGCGCGTGAGCAACCAGCGCCGCGAGCGCGTGATGACGTTCACGCGGACCGCGCTCATCCCCAAGAAGAACCACGCCACGCTCGGCGAGCAGGCCCTTGAAAAAGATCGGTAAGGCCAACGCAGCCTCGCGCTCCTCGAGCAGGCCACCCACGTCACGCGCCGGCCTCGCGGCACCCGCTCCAGCAGCGATGCTGGACGGGCTGCGGATCGTCACCGTCTCGCAGTTCGGGGCCGGGCCCTTCGGCACCCAGCTGCTGGCCGATCTGGGCGCCGAGGTCATCAAGGTCGAGGATCCGGCCGTCGGCGGCGACGTCGCTCGCTACGTGGGGCCGTACGCGGCCGACGGCGACTCGCTCTACTTCCAGTCGTTCAATCGCGGCAAGAAGTCGCTCACGCTCGATCTCAAGCATCCCGACGGCCAGGCCATCCTGCACGACCTGGTCCGTGTTTCCCACGCCGTGTACAACAACCTGCGCGGCGATCTGCCGGCCAAGCTCGGCCTCACCTACGCGGCGCTGCGCGACGTCAATCCCGCCGTCGTCTGCTGCTCGCTGTCCGGCTTCGGCGCCACCGGCCCCCGGGCGGCCGAGCCCGCCTTCGACTACCTGATCCAGGGCTACGCGGGCTGGATGTCGGTCACCGGCGAGCCCGACGGGCCGCCGGGCAAGTGCGGCGTGTCGGTCGTGGACTTCGCCGGCGGCTACGCCTCGATGGCCGCGCTGCTGGCCGGGCTGTGGGACGCCCAGCGCACCGGCGTCGGGCGCGACATCGACATCTCGCTGCTCGACACCGCGGTGAGCATGCTGTCCTACTTCGCGATCTGGGCGCTGAACCGCGACTGGCAGGCCGATCGCGTGGCCGACTCCGGCCACCAGTCGCTGGTGCCGGCCCAGAACTTCCCCACCCGCGACGGCTGGCTCGTCGTCTTCTGCAACAAGGAGAAGTTCTGGCAGAGCCTCGCGGACGCGATGGAGCTGCCCGAGGTCGGTCGTGATCCGCGCTTCGCCACCTTCACCGCCCGCCTCGCCCACCGGGACGCGCTGATGCCGATCCTCAAGGCGCGCTTCGCCGAGCGCACGACGGCCCAGTGGCTCGCGCGCCTGCGCGGCCGCGTCCCCTGCGCGCCCGTCAACACGATCGCCCAGGCCCTCGCGGACGAGCAGGTGCGCGCGCGGGGCATGATCGTCGAGGTCGAGCATCCGGAGCTCGGCGTGCTGCGCGAGGTGGCCTCGCCGGTGCGGACCGCCGGCCCGACCGGCGCGCCGGCGCCGGCCCCGCGCCTGGGTCAGCACACGGACGAGATCTTGCGACGGCTCCTGCAGTATGATCCGGCCCGCATCACCGCCCTGCGCGCATCGGGCGCGCTGGGCGGCTCCCCGACCGACGATGTTCAGGGAGGTTCGCCATGACGCTGCCGAAAACTATCGCCGCCGTGGTACTGCTCCTGGTCGCGCCGGGCACCCCCGCCCAGGCCTGGGAACGCGGCCACGTCGAGACGTTCGCGACGCTGCCGGCCGGCACCCACAACCCCGAGGGCATCACCGCCGACCGCCACGGGCACATCTACGTCACCACGTTCGACGTCACCAAGGCGGGCGGCCCGGGGGACCTGCTCGTCTTCGGTCCCCGGGGACACTTGCTTCACCACGTGAAGGTCGCCAACTCCAGCAACCTGCTCCTCGACCTCGCGTTCCACCCGCACACCGGCACCCTGCTCGTGATCGACTTCGGCGGCAAGCAGGTCCTCGCGGTCAATCCCTTCACCGGCGCCTCCAGCGTCTTCACCACGATTCCCGGCGGCGCCAACGCCGGCCCCAACGTGCTCACGTTCGACCACGCCGGCAACGTGTACATCTCCGACTCGTTCCAGGGCACGATCTGGCGGACGGGGCCTGGCGGCGGCGCACCGACCGCGTGGGTGACCGATCCCCTGCTGACGACCGCCGGGGTGCCGCCGTTCGGTGCCAACGGCCTGGCGTTCAACAACGCCGGTGACGCGCTGTTCGTGTGCAACACCGGCAGCGACAGCGTCGTCCGCATTCCGGTCGCCGGCGGCAACGCCAGCGCCCCGACGGCGTTCGCCTACAGCATCAATGGCTGCGACGGCCTGATCATCGACGACGACGACAACCTCTGGATCGCCGCCAACCAGGCCGACGAGATCGTCGTCCTGAACGCGTCGGGCCGGGTCGTCGCCAAGCTCGGCGACTTCGACGGCATCAATCGTCACGGCGAGCCGATCGGCTTGCTGTTCCCGGCCAGCCTCGTGCGTCACGGACACCACATCTACATCACGAACCTGTCGCTCGACCTGAGGCTCTTCGGCTTCCCGGCCGTGGACGCGCAGTGGGCGGCCGACGTGCAGCGCCACACCATCGCGCGGATCCCGGCCCGGATCCCGAAGGTAAAAGGGCTGAAGTGAGCGGCGCGGTAGAATCGGGGACATGGCCGAGCGGGTCCTGCCGACCCCCGACGTCGAGGAGATCACCGGGACCGCGACCGCGGTCGCGCCCCCCTGGATGACCGTCCTGCACAACTGCGACTGCCACACCTTCGAGCAGGTGGTGAAGCAGCTGCAGAAGGCGATCGCCTGTAGCGAGGCGGAGGGCTGGGAGATTGCCTGGCAGGTCCACAACTCCGGCAAGGCCGTCGTGAAGGTCGGGTCCGAGGGCGAGTGCGTCCGCGTGGGCAACATCCTGGCGTCCATCGGCCTCGTCGTCACGGTGGTGCAGTCGTGACGCGCCATCACCTCGCGCTCTGGGTCATGCTCGCCGGCAAGCTGCTCGGGGCCTGGGGCCTCACCTGGGACATCCAGTGGCACCTGCTGATCGGCCGCGACACCTTCTGGATCCCGCCGCACGTGATGATGTACGGCGGCGTCACCGCCGGCCTGCTGGTTGCCTTCGCCGTCCTGGCGCTCGACAGCTACGGCGCCCAGCGCGGCACGCGGCCGCGCGGCGCGATCACCATCCTGGGGCTGACCTCCACGCGCGGTATCCACCTGGCCGCGTGGGGCGTGGCGCTCGTGATCCTGGCCGCGCCGATCGACGACCTCTGGCACCGCCTCTTCGGTCTCGACGTCACGCTGTGGAGCCCGCCGCACTTGCTGGGATTGCTGGGCTCGGCGATCAACACGATCGGCACGCTCGTGCTCGCGACCGAGGCCTACCCGGCGCGCAGCCGCGCGCGCCTGGCGGCGCTGCTCCTCGGCGGCGGCCTGCTGTATGGAGGCATCCGCGTCGTGCTGGAACCGTCGTGGCTCACCGCCTACACGCGCGGGGGTGTTGCCTTCCACACCTTCGCGATCCTCGGCTCGCTCATGCTCCCGCTGGCCCTGGTGCCGGTCGCCCGGTTGATCGACTGGCGGTGGACGCCGGTGGCCGTCATCGTCGTCGCGCTGGGGATTTCGTTCGTGGGCGAGCACATCACGCGCGTGGGGTTCGCGATCGTGCAGCCGGAGTCGGTGATCGGCGACGAGATCCAGAAGGACCCCACGTCACCGATCGCGCTGGCCGCGGCGATCCGCGCGAAGAGCCGCGGCGCCGGAATTCCGATGGCCGTGCGGCTCCTGCTCCCGGTGCTGGCCGCCGCCGTCATGGCCGCGGTCGACCCGCGCCGGCGTCCGGCCTCGGCGTGCGTCGCCTACGGTGTGACGCTGCTGGCCCTCTACGGCTGGTCGACGAGCCACAGCCCCGCGTTCGCGCCGCTCGTGCCGTCGGCGACGGAAACGGCGGCGGCGCTCGCGATCACCGTGCTGGCCTCGCTCGCCGGTGCCGTCCTGGCGCGGCGGCTGGCCGACGCGCTGCAGCCGCGCCCGCCGGCGCCGGTCGCCGACGCCGCCCTCACATCACCGGCCCGATGATCCAGGGCGCGAACTCCTCCTCGCCGACGCCGGAGAGCTCGCTCTTGCTGCGCTTGCCGGAGGCCACCGCGACGATCTCCTCGAAGATCTGACGCCCGACCGTCGGCAGCGGTGTGCCCTCGAGGATCACGCCGCAGTTGATGTCCATGTCCTCCTGCATGTGGCGGTACATCAGCGAGTTCGTCGCCAGCTTGATCGACGGCACCGGTTTGCAGCCGAACACCGAGCCGCGCCCCGTCGTGAAGCAGATGACGTTGCAGCCGCCCGCGACCAATCCCGTGATCGACACCGGATCGTGGCCGGGCGTGTCCATGAACACGAAGCCTCGCGTGGTGATCGGCTCGCCGTACTGGAAGACGTCCATCATCGGCGTGGTACCGCCCTTGGAGACACCGCCCAGGGATTTTTCGAAGACGGTGGTGAGACCGCCGGCCTTGTTCCCCGGGGCGGGATTGTTGTCCATCGCTTCGATGCCGCGGCAGTACCACTCCCACCATTTGTAGCGATCGACGAGCTTCTTGGCGACGCCCTCGTTGATGGCGCGGCGGATCAGCAGGTGCTCGGCGCCGTAGATCTCCGGCGTCTCGGCCAGCACACCGGTGCCGCCGTAGCGCACCAGCTCGTCGACCGCCCAGCCGAGCGCGGGGTTGGCGGTGATGCCGGAGTTGCCGTCGGAGCCCCCGCAGTTCGTCGCCAGCGTCAGCTCCGACACCGGCTGCTTCGTGCGCCGCGCCTCGTTGGCGAACGGCAGCAGCTTGGCCACCTCGGCCGCCGCCCGATCGACGGTCTTCCTGATGCCGCCCGCCTCCTGGATGTTGACCAGGAACGGCTTGCGCTCGGCGTGGCCCGGCACCGACATCTTCTGCCGATCGATCATGACCGCCGCCTGGTTCACCTCGCAGCCCAGCCCGATCACGATGTAGGCAGCCACGTTCGGATGCTTGGCGTAGCCGGCCAGCACCCGCTGCAGCGCCATGTGGTCCTCGCCGAAGAGCTTGGTGCCGCAGCCGGACTTGTGGGTGATCGCCAGCACGCCGTCGACGTTGGGAAAGTCGCGCTGGACATCGCGGAACTTGTCCTTCACGAACTGGCTGACGCTGGCCGAGCAATTGACGCCCGAGACGATGGCGACGTAGTTTCGAGTTCCTACTCTGCCGTCTTCCCTCTTGTAGCCGTCGAAGTAGCGCATCTGATCGGGCGGGTAGAAGTCGACCGGCGTGACGTCCACGCCGACCTCGTAGCGGTCGGTCGAGAGCTCGCCGATGTCGAGGTTGTGGCTGTGCACGTGGTCGCCGATCGCGATGTCCTGGGTGGCGAAGCCGATCACCTGGCCGTAGCGGCGCACGGGGTCGCCACGCTGAACGGCGTGCCGCGCGACCTTGTGGCCGGGCTTGACGTCCGCGCGCATCTCGATGCGCGCCGCGCCGTCCTCCAGCACGGTGCCGGCGGCCAGCTCCTTCTTGGCGATGGCGACGTCGTCGTCGGGGCGGAGAAGGATCGCGCGGTCGGTCAGCGGAAACGTGGCCATGCCTGCCCTCCTGGCTCGCGATGGAGGCTCCACTATACCGAATGCCTATTCTTGCGTCGCCGTCGATCGACACGCTATCCTCGGCCATGCCGGTGCTCCATGGCGGAGGCTGATCGATGACGACCGCTGGCAACGTCGCGGTGGCTCTGGTGGCGCTATTGCACCTCTATTTCCTGATCCTGGAAGTGTTCTGCTGGGAGCGGCCGCTGGGGCTGCGGACCTTCGGCCTC
Organism: Methylomirabilia bacterium; assembly: GCA_041493815.1. Classification (GTDB taxonomy): domain Bacteria; phylum Methylomirabilota; class Methylomirabilia; order Rokubacteriales; family CSP1-6; genus AR5. Next base: position 11,468 of record JBGPZN010000001.1, on the reverse strand, counting down.
ACGCCCGAGTTCGCGAAGGCCTCGAGGGCGCTGGCGGCGAACCAGGGCCTCTACAACGGCTTCCTGGCCGCGGGGCTCCTCTGGGGGCTCAGCCTGGGGCCGGCCGGCCACGCGATCAAGATCTTCTTCCTCGGCTGCGTCGTCGTCGCCGGACTCTTCGGCGGGTCGACGGCGAATCGCCGGATCCTCTTGGTCCAGGCCCTCCCCGGCGCGATCGCTCTCGTGCTGGTGCTGGTGCGGTAGCGGCTGAGCCTCGCTAGCCGGACGGGCTCTTGATGCGCAGCACCGCCGGCGGCTCGCTCTCGATCTGCACGGTGGTGTGGTCGATGCCGAAGCGCGTGTGCAGCAGCGCGTGCAGCGCCTCCAGCAGCCGCTCGCTCTCACGCACGTCCGCCACCACCGCGTGGGCGCTCATCGCCTCGCGACCGGAGGTCAGCGTCCACACGTGCAGGTCGTGGACGCGTCGCACGCCGGGCACCGCGCACATCGCGGCCTCGATCTCGCCCAGCTCCAGGTGGGGCGGCGTGCCCTCCAGCAGCACGTTGACCGCCTGTTTCATCAGCGACCACGTGCGTGGCACGATCAGGAGCGCGATCGCCGCGCTGGCGACGGGATCGGCGCCCGTCCAGCCGGTCGCCAGCATCACGCCGGCCGCGATGAGCGTGGCCAGCGAGCTGAGCGCGTCGCTCATCACCTCGAGGTAGGCCGCCCGCACGTTCAGGCTGGCGGACGCGCCGGGGTGCAACAGCCACGCGCCGATCAGGTTCACGCCCAGCCCGGCCGCCGCCACCACCGCCATCGGGCCGGCCAGCACCGCGGACGGCGTCTCCCACCGCCGCCAGGCCTCGGTGAGGATCGCGCCGGCGACGATCAACAGGATGAGCGCGTTGACGAGCGCGGCGAGGATCTCCGCGCGGTAGTAGCCGTAGGTCTTGGCCGGCGTCGGGGGGCGGGCGGCGATCCACGTCGCGAACAGGGCCAGCGCCAGCGCGGCGGCGTCGGTGAGCATGTGGCCGGCGTCGGCGAGCAGGGCGAGGCTGCCGGTCCAGAAACCCGCGATCAGCTCGACGATCAGGAATGCGCACGTGAGCGCCAGCGTCAGCGCCAGCACCGGACGCGACCGCGCGGCGGCGGTCGCGCGCTCGTGCGCGTGTCGCGCGGGCGTCGCCATCAGCCGGATCGTAGCAGGTTACAATCGAACCATGCACACGGATCGGACGATCACCCTGCGCGACCAGCGCTTTCACTACGTCGAATGGGGGCCGGCGGCGGCCCCGGCGGTCGTCTTCCTGCACGGCATCACCGGGCACGCACGCACCTGGGACGACGAGGCGCGGCTGCTGGCCGACCGCTACCGCGTCCTCGTGCTGGACCAGCGCGGTCACGGCGACACCGATCCCGCCCCCGACGGCGACTATTCCGACGACGCGCTGCTCGGCGACCTCGTGGCCTTCACCGATGCCCTCGGCGTGGGGCGCTGCACGCTCGTCGCCCTGTCGCTCGGCGGGCGGGTGGCGATCAACTTCGCCGGCACCCATCCCGGGCGCGTCGAGCGCCTGGTGATCGTGGACATCGGCCCCGAGATCGCCCCGGTCGGCCGGGCCCGGGTCGGCGCCCTCATGGCGGGGGCGCCCGAGCGCTTCGAGTCGGTCGAGGACGTCGTCACCCACATGCGCGCCAACGCCCCGCTGTACACCGAGGCGATGCTCCACCATCGGGCCCAGCACGCCGTGCGGCCGCTGCCGGGTGGCGGGTTCACCTGGAAGTACGATCGCGCGCTGCGAGAGGCGATCCGCCAGGGTCGGATGCGCGTGCCCGCCGACCTGTGGCCGCAGTGGCGGGCGATCGCCTGCCCCACGCTGCTCGTGCGCGGCGCGCTGTCCGACATCCTCTCCGACGAGACGGCCAAGCGCATGGTGGACGAGCTGCCGGCGGCGCGGCTGGTGGTCGTGCCCGGCGCCGGCCACACCGTGCCCGGCGATCAGCCGGCGGCCTTCCAGTCGCTGCTGCGTGAGTTCCTGATGTCATGAACCGCGCGGCGGAGTGAGCACACGCCGCCTCGTCGTGCTGTGGCTCGCGAGCTTCACGCTCTTCTTCTCGTTCTTCCTGCTCCTGTCCACGCTGCCCCTGTTCCTGCGCCGGCTGGGCGCCTCCGACGGCGCCATCGGCGTGATCATGGGCTCCTTCGCGATCACCTCGATGCTGCTACGGCCGTGGACGGGCTGGGCCATCGACCGGTGGGGACGGCGGCCGTTCATGCTGGCGGGCGCGACGGTGTTCGTCCTGGCGCCGCTCGGCTACGGCGTCAGCGGGGGTGTGCTCGCGCTGGTGACGGTGCGGATGCTGCATGGCTCCGGCATGGCGCTCTATCCGACCGCGGCGAGCGCGCTGCTCGCGGACGTGGCGCCCCCGGCCCGCCGGGGCGAGTTCCTCGGCTTCTTCGGAGCGGCCGGCAGCATCGCGATGGCGCTGGGTCCCATCACCGGCGTCGCCCTCATGGCGCGCTTCGGCTTCACCGGCCTCTTCGGGGCGTCGGCGGCGAGCGCACTGGTGGCGCTGCTGCTGACCCTCACGATCCGCGAAACGCTGCCCGTGGCCAGCCACGCCCCGTTCAGGCTGGCCACCACGATCAGCCGGCCGGCGCTCGGCCCCTCGCTGGTCATTCTCTGTCTGATGCTCACCTACGGCGCCCAGGTCACGTTCCTGCCGCTGTACGCCGAGCGCCTCGGCGTGAACCCGGGCATCTTCTTCCTCGTCTACGCGCTCGTGCTCACCGTGGCGCGCGGGCCAGCCGGCCGCCTGTCCGATCGCTTCGGCCGCCGCCCGGTCGCCGCGAGCGGCCTCGGGCTGGCCGCGCTGGCGCTCGTCGTGCTGGCGCTCGGCAAGGGCGCGCTGGGGCTGGCGCTGAGCGGCGCCCTCTACGGCCTCGCCGGCGGCATCGCGCAGCCGGCGCTGATGGCCTGGTGCGTGGACGTGGTCGCCGCCGCCGATCGCGGGCGCGCCATGGGCACGTTCTTCACCGCTCTCGAGCTGGGGATCGCGATCGGCGCGATGTCCTCGGGGCTGGCGGTCGCGCGGTGGGGATTCGTGGCCACGTTCCTGGCCGCCGCCGGCGTCGCGATGGCCGGCGCCGGCCTGGCGCTGGCGAGACGGCGAACGCGTGCGGTCAGCGCGGCGTGAGCCGCTGCAGGAAGTCGATGACCGCGCGCTGATCGTCCTCGCTCGGCGCCGCCGCCGGCCCCCCGCCCTCGCGCACGAGCGCGGGCGAGCGCCGTGGAGGCTCGCCGGCGCCGCCGATGATGACGGTGCCCATCACCGCGCCGACGGCGCCCCGGGCCGCGATGGTCGCGCCCTGGCCGACGCCGAGCAGGAACACCGCGCGCTGGCGCACCCACGACTGGGTGCGCACCTGGCGGAGCGCGTACCGGATCTCCGCCTCGCGCGTCAGCAGGGCGCCGGCGTCACCGGGCGCGCACGTCGGGGCGCGGCCGGATCGCGCGAAGCCGTCGGGCGCGATCACCGCGTACCCGTGGCGGGCGAGGCGATCGGCCCAGACGGCCGCCTCGGGGCCGAGGCCGGCGCAGTCGTGCGCGTAGACGACGACGGGCACGCTGATGGTCGCGGGCAGGCGGTCGAGACGGGCGGTCAGCGCGTCCAGGCGACCGGTGAGCGGCGCCGGCTGTGGCGTGGGCAGCGCCGCGCCCGGCACCCACACCCGGGCGGCCTGCCACGTCCGCTCCAGTTGCCCTTCGCCGCCGGCCAGCAGCGTGGTGCACCCGGCGGCCGCGAGCGCGATCGCGAGAACCAGGCGGCTCAGCGGTCGCGGAGCTTGCGCGCGGCCTCGGCGCGCATCTGCTGCATCGCGCGCGTCTCCTGGTCGGAGTAGCGCTCCTGGGGCCACGGGTCGGCGTGCATGTGGTAGCCGTTCTGCTCCCAGAAGCCCGGCGGGTTGACGTCGAGGAACTCGAAGGCGCGCAGCCACTTGCTCGACTTCCACAGATAGAGCTTGGGCAGCACCAGCCGCATGGGACCGCCGTGGTCGGGCTCGAGGTCGCGGCCGTTGTGCTTGAGGGCCAGCAGCACGTCGTCGTCGACGAGATCCTCGATCGCCGTGTTGGTCGTGTAGTCGGGGTCGGCGTGCTGCAGGACGAACCTGGCCGCCGGCCGGGGCCGGCAGGCCTCGACGATCGTGCGCACGTGCACGCCCTCCCACGTGTTGTCGAGTCGTGACCACCGGGTGACGCAATGGACGTCGGAGGTGAGGGTCACGCGCGGCAAGCGCTGGAACTCCTCCCACGTCCACGACGTCTCGCGCTCCACCAGCCCGACGCAGCGGAACGTCCACCGCGCGGGATCGAAGCGTGGCGTCCGGCCATAGGTGAGCACCGGCCACTTCGTGGTCACCTGCTGCCCGGGCGGCACCCGCGCGGCCAGGGCCGGATCGATCTCGTTCGCCATGTCGCTCACTATAAACCTTCACGAACGGGTCGAGCCGCGGACATATAATAGACACGCGCGCGCAACCGGAGGGTGCGGCGCCAGGGAGGAACGCAATGTGAACGGAGAACGCAAGCTGGCGATGTTCATGGATTTCGAGAACATCGCCCGCGGGGTCAAGGAAGCGCAGTACAAGCAGTTCGAGCTCAAGCTGGTGCTGGAGCGGTTGCTGGAGAAGGGCAAGATCATCGTGCGCCGGGCCTACGCCGACTGGAACCGCTTCACCGAGTACAAGCGTCCCTTCCACGAGTGGGCCATCGAGCTGATCGACGTCCCCCAGTCACGCTACAGCGGCAAGAACTCGGCCGACATCCGCATGGTCGTCGACGCCCTCGACCTCGCCTACGGCAAGACCCACATCGACTCCTTCGTGCTGGTCTCGGGCGACTCGGACTTCTCGCCGCTGGTGTCCAAGCTGCGCGAGAACGACCGCTACGTGATCGGGCTCGGCGTCAAGTCGTCCTCGTCGGATCTGCTCGTGGCCAACTGCGACGAGTTCATCTTCTACGAGGACCTCATCCGCGACACCAAGAAGACGCGGCTGCTCAGCGGGATGCCCGAGAAGAAGGCCGAGGCGATGGCCCAGCTCATCGACGCCATCCAGGCCCTGGAGCGCGAGAACAAGGAGACGCTGTGGGGCTCGATGGTGAAGCAGACGATGATCCGCAAGAACCCGGCCTTCAACGAGTCCTACTACGGCTACTCGACGTTCAGCAAGCTGCTCGAGGAGGCCGCCAAGCAGAAGATCGTCACGCTGGAGCGCGACGAGAAGAGCGGCACCTACATCATCACGTCGCTGACCGAAGAGGGCGGGCGCGCGGCCTAGGCCGGTCGCGCCGACACGGCCCGGCGGCGAACCTCGAGCCAGGCCGCGGCGAGGTAGAGCAGCGCGGCGATGCCCACGAGGTGGCGGAGGCCGACGACCATGGACGAGAACTCGGCGAGGCCGCCGAGCACCGCGCCCAGCATGTTCCACCCGAATGCCGCCGCCGCGTCCTCGCGCGTCGCGAACCGCTGGGCGAAGCACAGGGACGCGAAGAAGATCGGGGCGCCGGCCGCCAGGAGCGAGGCGGCGCCCTTGAGCCAGACCGGCGTGCCGAGAACGGCGTTCAGCGGAAACGCGTAGACCACCGCCAGCGAGACCAGCAGGCCGGCCAGGCAGATCCCGAACGGCACCCGCCGGCGGGCGCTGAGCAGGGTGCCCAGGAAGATCACGACGAAGACCGACTCCAGCACGACCGCGTTGGTGAACCACGTCGCACCCCACAGCAGGTTGAGCGCGGTCACGGCCCGGGTCTCGAGCAGCAGGAAGGCCATGCCGAAGAGCAGCATCTCCCCGTCGACCGTGCGCAAGCGTCGGGCGCTGGCGCGAAAGCGTGGTGAGACCCCGAGCAGGGCGCCGGCGGCGATCAGGGCGATGCCGCCCATCAGGCTGAGGTAGAAGCCGCTGATGCCGCGGCGCTCCAGGTAGAAGAACGGCCAGTCGTCGCGCGACGACTCGACGCGCCGCTCCGCGTCGTCGTTGGCGGCGCGAGCCATCGCCCGCCGCGCGGCGGCGTCGTGGGCGGCGAAGGCGGGACCAACCATCAGCATCGTGTTGAACACGTTGTGGTGCTCGATGACGGCCAGCGGCGCCTCGTCGAAGGCCTCGCCGAGCATCCCGCCCAGCCGCTCGACGAGATACGGCTGGCCCACCATGAAGTAGAGCACCAGGCCCCCGCCGGGCGCCAGCCGCCGCCGCGCCGCCTGGAACGCCTCCACCGTGTAGACGAAGTTGTCGAGCCGGACGGTGGAGAGCGCGGACAGCCGGGTCATCGAGTCGAGGGTCCCGAAGACGATCAGGTCGTACGCCTCCGTGGTCTGCTGCAGGTACGAGCGGGCGTCGGCGACGACGCGCCGCACGCGCGGCGAGTCGTACGGCCGGTCGGGATGCAGCGCGGCACCCAGGCCGAGGATCCGCGGATCGATCTCGACCGCGTCGACGCGCTCGGCGCCCTCGTCCAGAGCGACCGCGACGTCGTTACCGGTGCCGGCACCGACGACGAGCACGCTGCGCGGCGGCCGCGCCAGCCACCGATACGGCGCGTGATACCCGTCGCGAGCAAGGCGCGTGAAGCTCGTGCCCACGTCGGCGCCCCGCTGCACCGGCATCGCGTACTGGTGGAGCGAGCCGTTCGCGAGCACGGCCACGGCGGGGCTGTCGGGCCTCCGCTCGGCCGTCAGCGCATAGTAGGGGCTGTAGACGTCGGCGCGATCGTACAGACCGCTGAGGACGACGCAGACCACGGCGCCCACGCCCACGATCGCCCGTGATTGCCGCCAATGCCCGATGACGACCGCCACCGCCAGCACCAGGAACCACACGAGGGGCCGAGTGCCGAGGAACGAGACCAGCGCGAAGGCCAGCGCGCCGAGGGCGGAGCCGCCGATGTCCCACAGGTAGCCGTTCAGGGGCTGACCGGCCTCGCGAAAGACCTGCAGCCGCTCGGCCAGCGCCCGCCCCAGCGGGACGAACGACACCGCGGTCAGCAGGAACATGGCAAGGAGCGGGAGGCGCAATCCGCGGATCACCGGGGCGGTCGGGGGCAGGTCGTAGTAGAGCAGCCACAGATGCTCGGAGGCCGACTCCTGCGTGATCACGAACCGGCCCAGGAGGAGTCCCGCCCCGACCACCGCCAGGAACCCCGGTCCCCACAGCGCACCGATCCAGCGACGTCCCTCCGCGATGCTGCCGATCCCGAGGCCCAGAAACGAGGCGATCAGGATCAGATTGGGGAAGTAGGCGAGGGCCCGCACGTGTTGGCCCAGCCACCGGATGAGGAGCAACTCCTGGAACAGCACCGCGAAGGAGATGAGGCCGATCTGCAGGCCGACGACCCGGAGCATGGCCGCTACCGCATCCGTTCCAGCCGCCCCCGGTCGCTCACGAACGCGGTCAGCCCCCAGCTCACCACCGAGACGAGCAGCGCGCCCAGGACGGCCGACAGGAAGCTGTCGATGTCGAAGCCGGGCACCAGCCAGGCCGTCGCGGCCAGGCAGACGCCGTTGAGCACGAGCAGGAACAGCCCGAGGGTCAGCAGCGTGAGCGGGAACGTGAGGACGATCAGCACCGGGCGGACGAGCGCGTTGATGAGGCCGAGGACCACGCCGGCCAGCAGCGCCGGCGTCGCGCCCTCCAGGTGGATGCCGGGGATGAGCGCCGCCGCCAGCGCGATGGTGGCGGCGTTGACCAGCACGCGGACGATGAAGCCCACCGCACGCCTACTCGCCGTGCGGCCGGATCAGGAAGTCGACGGACAGCGCGCCGGCGCCGCCGATCAAGACGGCCAGCGCCATGGCGATGAGCGCGAAGTTGTACTCCCAGCCGTTGGACTGCCCGGGCTGGGTCGCCAGGAAGAAGCCGTTCTTCCAGTGCACCTTCGCGATGGCCACCAGCATGACGACGATGAGCCCCAGCGCGGACGGCCGGGCCAGGAAGCCGACGATCAGCGCCAGGCCGCCGAAGCACTCGATGAACGCGGCCAGCACCGTCGCCGCCGGCGGGATCTTCAGGTACTGGTGGAAGACCTGCATGGTCGCCTTGAGGCCGTGGCCGCCGAACCAGCCGAAGACCTTCTGGGCGCCGTGCGCGAAGAACACGATGCCGAGCGCCAGCCTGACCACCAGGCGTGACCATGACGGATACGTCCCGAGCAGGAGATCCAGCGCGTTGTCCATGGTATTCTCCGCGTGGTGGTGAACCGCGTTCGCCTCTCGTCCGTCCGCCGGTCGCGAGTCTACACCATTCGGACCTCGTGGCTCGTGGCGCTGCTGGCCGTCCTGGTCGGCGTCGCCGACGCACAGGCGCCGCCGGAGTCGGGCGCCGACCCGAGCATGATCAAGGGTCCGGCCAGGGCCCCGGTCACCATCGTGGAGTTCTCCGACTATCAGTGACCGTACTGCGCGCGCGTCCAGCGGTCGCTGGAGCAGATCCTGAAGGAATACGAGGGCCGCGTGCGTCTCGTCTTCAAGGATCTGCCCCTGCCCTCGCACGCGCTGGCCCGCCCCGCCCACGAGGCGGCCCGCTGCGCCGGCGCGCTCGGCCGCTACTGGCCGTACCACGACCGGCTGTTCGCCGCCCAGCCCGCCTTCGAGCGCGACGACCTGATCCGCTACGCGGTCGAGGTCGGGCTCGACCGCGAGGCGTTCACGCGGTGCGTGGACGAGCGGCGCTTCGCCTCGGCGGTGGAGGCCGACGTGGCGCAGGCGCGCGCGCTCGGCGTGCGCTCCACGCCGACGTTCCTCATCAACGGCCGGCCGCTGGTCGGCGCCCATCCGGTCGAGAACTTCCGCGGCGTCATCGACGACGCGCTCGCGGCCCGCTGATGGCGTTCGTGCCGGTGGGGCGCGCGGACGAGATCCCGGTCGGCCACGGCGCCTTCGTCGAGCGCGACGGCCTGCCGCTGGCGGTGTTCAACGCCGGCGACGGCCGCTTCTATGCCACCGGGCCCACCTGTCCTCACGAGGACGGCCCGCTCAGCGAGGGATGGCTCGAGGGCGGCGCCGTCGTGTGTCCGTGGCACGGCTTCGACTTCGACCTGGCCACGGGCCGCTGCAACGTGGACCCGGATCTCGCGGTGCCCGTGTACGCCGCCCGCCTCACCGGCGGCGTCGTCGAGGTCGACCTGCCGTGAGTGGTCGTGCTCAATAGTTCAAAGGCGCGGCGGCGAGGCCACCTCCGGGGGGTTGCCGAAAACGCTGCGGCTGGTAGGCTGAAGTTCCTGAACGCCGGTCCCCGGCACGAAATTTATAGCGACCTGAGGGGTTGTCGTGGGAGAGAGAGCCGTCAAGCACGTTCGGAAGTTTCTGGGGCAGCGCCTGCGCGCCCTCCGCAAGCAGCATGGGTTGAGCCAAGAGCGCCTGGGCGAACGGGCTGGACTGAGCGGCAAGTTCATCGGCGAGGTGGAGCGCGGCGAGAAGTCGATCTCGATCGACAGCCTCTACCACGTCTCGGTCGCCCTCGACATCCCGCTGCGCGATCTCACCGATGTCCGCGCTGACAAGCCGGCCAGCGTGCCCACCGAGGAGGCCGAGAAGATCTTCGCGCTCGTCTCCGGCCGCCGCCGACCCGAGGATCTCCGCAAGGCGTACAGAGTCTTACAAGCGATGTTCGGGCGCGCGTCGTAGCTGGCGGGCGGCCCCGCGCCGCCCCGTGTCCCTACTTCTCTGTGAGGTGTCCCCACGATGATGACGGAACACGTGTGGCTCGGCTTCGGCCTGCTCGGACAGGCGTGCTTCTCGGCCCGCTTCCTCGTCCAGTGGATCGCCTCGGAGCGCCGCAAGCAGAGCGTGGTGCCGGTGCATTTCTGGTACTTCTCGGTCGGCGGCGGCCTCATGCTGCTGGCCTACGCGATCTACCGGCAGGATCCCGTGTTCATCCTCGGCCAGGGCGCCGGCCTGTTGGTGTACGCTCGCAACCTCTACTTCATCCGGCGCGCGCCGGGTCCGCTGGCCAAGCAATCCGGGTGATAGAATGGCGACACTTTTCCCCACAGGAGAGACGACGTGGCCTCGACGCTGAACTGGGCTCAGGTGCAGACGCGCCCCATCCTGATGATCCCCGGCCCCACCGAGCTACCGTGGCCGGTGATCCAGGCGATGAACCAGCCGCCCTCCATCCAGTACGATCGCGGCTTCGACGAGGGCGTGCTGGAGCCGACCACGCTGGCGCTGCGCGAGGTGTTCCAGACGACGGGCGAGGTCATCCTCATGCCGGGCTCCGGTCGCACCGCGCTGGAGGCCGGCGCGCTGTCGGTCATCGAGCCGGGTGATCGTGTGCTCGTGGTCGGCGCCGGCGTCTTCGGCGTCCTCATGCGCGAGATCATGGGCCGGGTCGGCGCCGAGATGACGGAGTTCCCCGTCGAGTGGGGTGGCCGGCTCGACCTCGACCGGCTGGCGCGTGAGGCCGAGCGGCTCCAGCCCAAAGCCATCACGCTCGTGCACAACGAGACGTCGACCGGCACCACCTATCCGGCGGCCGAGGTCGGCCGGATCGCCCGCGCCACCGGGAGCCTGTTCCTGCTCGACACCGTGTCCTCGATCGCCGGCATCGACGTGCGCACCGACGAGTGGGGCGTCGATCTCAACATGACAGGCTCCCAGAAGTGCCTGGCGGCGCCGCTCGGGCTGTCGCTGGTCTCGGTGAGCCCCCGCGCGTGGGAGGCGATGGACCGGCGGAAGACCCCGGCGCGCTCCTACGCCTACGACCTGCTGCGCTGGCGCGATCAGTGGATGCCGGTCTCGCGCGGCGGCAAGGTGCCGGACGGCACGCCGCGGCGGCAACCGGTCTCGATCCCCACCCACCTCACCGCGGCCATGCGCGTCGCCGTGCGGCTCATCCTGGAGGAGGGACTCCCGCACCGCTTCCGCCGTCACGCGGTGGCGGCCGGCGCGCTGCGGGCCGGCGCCGCCGCGATGGGGCTCGAGATGTTCCCCGACGCCTCGATCGTGTCGAACACGGTGTCGTCGATCAAGGCGCCGAAGGGCATCGACACCGACGCCGTCGTCACCACGATGCGCGACCGCTACGGCATCCTGATCGGCACCGGGCTCGACAAGATCCGCGCGACGACCCTGCGCATCGGGACCATGGGCATCACGGCCAGTCCGCTCTACGTGCTGCCGGCGCTCTCCGCGCTGGAGCTCGCCCTGCGCGACCTCGGCTACAAGGCCGAGCCCGGCGCCGGCGTCGCCGCCGCCCAGGCCGCCTTCGCGAGCGCGGCGTAGATGCCGGACGCGCTCGTCTCCGTCCCCGACGATTTCCCGAGCGTCTTCGAGAACTCGGCCGCCCACGAGCGCGCCAAGAAGATCGGCGCGACGCACGTGGTCACGGCCCGCGGCGCCGACGACGAGGCCGAGCTGATCAAGCGCATCGGCCGCGCCCGCGTGGCCGTCAACATCCGCGCCCACGCCCGGTTCACCGACGGCGTCTT
>JBGPZN010000136.1:0-8209 GCA_041493815.1 Methylomirabilia bacterium | reverse complement strand
GGCCTCACGCCGGAGGCGCCGCGCGGGCTGGAGGACTGGCAGGGCCGTCCCTGGAACCCCGCGTCCGGACCCGCCGCCCATCCGAACTCGCGCTTCACCGTGCCCGTGCACCAGTGCCCGTCGGCCTCGCCGAGCTGGGAGGATCCCGAGGGCGTCCCGATCTCCGGCCTGATCTTCGGCTCGCGCCGCACCCGCGTCATCCCGCTCGTCTTCGAAGCGTTCGACTGGAGCCACGGCGTCTTCCTCGGCTCGGCCATGAGCACGGAGACGACCGCGGCCATCACCGGCAAGGTGGGCGTCGTCCGCCGCGACCCGATGGCCATGATCCCGTTCTGCGGCTACAACATGGCCGACTACTTCGCCCACTGGCTGTCGATGCAGCCGCGCCTGGCCAAGCCCCCGCGCCTCTTCCGCGTGAACTGGTTCCGCCGTGACGCCGACGGCAAGTTCCTCTGGCCCGGCTACGGCGAGAACGTCCGCGTGCTCAAGTGGATGGTCGAGCGCATCCGCGGCGGCGGCCAGGCCACCGAGACGCCGGTCGGCTTCGTCCCCGCCGACGGCGCCCTCGATCTCGCCGGCCTCGACATGGCGCCCGCCCGGATGCGCGAGGCGCTCCGCTGCGACGCCGGCGAGTGGCTGGCCGCGCTCCAGGACCTCGACGAGTTCTACGCGTCGTTCGGCTCCCGGCTGCCGGCGACGATCGCGCGGCAGCTCGCGGAGACGCGGAGGAAATTCGGCGGCTGACGAACCGACCGCCCCTATGATCGGAGTGTGACCCGGTTCCTCTTTAACATCGACGTCCTCGGGTCGTGCAATCTGCGCTGCCCCTCGTGCCCGGTCGGCAACTCGAGGGACGTCAAGCTGCCTACCGGTTTCATGGACCCGCCGCTCCTCGCCGCCATCATCGCCAAGGCCAAGTCCGAGTGCGACGTGAGCGGCGTCGGCCTGTACAACTGGACCGAGCCGATCCTGCACCCCAGGCTGCCGGAGCTGATCCGCATCGTCGAGTCGAACGGCCTGCCATGCTACCTGAGCTCGAATCTCAACCAGATGCGGAACATCGACGCCGTCCTGGCCGAGAACCCGCACGGCTTTCGCATCTCCTTGTCCGGATTCACCCAGGCGGCCTACGGCTACACCCACCGCGGCGGCGACATCGAGCACGTCAAGCGGAACATGGTCGAGCTGGCGGACGCCAGGAAGCGCCAGAAGGCGACGACCAGCATTCACGTCCTCTACCACCGCTACAAGCACAACCTCGCCGACGAAGCGCCGATGCGGCAGTTCGCGCACAGCCTCGGGATCGGCTTCGAGGGGGTGTGGGCGTTCATGATGCCGCTGGAGAAGATCCTCGCCTACGTCAACGACGACCCGACCGAGGCCGTCGTCACCGACGAGGACCACGCGCTCATCGACAACCTCGCGCTGCCCCTCAAGGAGGCGATCGCGGCGTCCGAGCGTCACCGCGACCAGCCCTGCAAGCTGCGCGACGAGCAGATGACGCTCGACTTCGAGGGCAACGTCCAGCTGTGCTGTGCCACCTTCGATTCGCGCCGCTTCACGCTGGCGAAGTATCTGAGCTGCTCGTTCGAAGAGCTGCAGCGTCGGAAGTACGCGCACGACATGTGTGGACGCTGCATGCGCCGCGGTGTCCACATGTATGGAACCTATGGTGCGCCGGAGTTCGACGACATCGCCGCCCGGACGATCGGACCGCAGGGCGCCCGCCTCATCGGCCTGAAGGCCGAGCGCCGGCGAAGGCGGATTCGCCGGGGCGCCGAGTGGCTGTACCACCACGCGGCCGACAAGTACCTGTCACCGCAGCAGTCGGCATGGGTGGGCCGTGGTTACGCGCGCCTGGAGCACACCTTACGCCGGGCGGGAACCACGATCTTCAAGTCCTAGCGTGGTCTTCACCTCCCCGCTCTTCCTGTTCTGCTTCCTGCCGGCCTTTCTCCTGCTCTACGCGCTCCTGCCGGCGCGCCTGTCGAATCCGATCACGCTGCTGGCCAGCCTTCTCTTCTACGCCTGGGGCGAGCCCCTCTTCGTCTTCTTCGCGCTGGCCTCGGCGCTCCTGGATCTCGCCCTCGTCCGCCTGATGATGGCGGCCGCCGACGCCCGCCGCCGGCGCTGGCTCATGGGTATCGGCGTGGCCGCGAACCTGAGCCTGCTCGGCTATTTCAAGTACGCGACCTTCGCCGCCGGCGTCGGACGCTCGCTCGCGGCCACCGCCTTCGGCGTCTCGCTGCCACCGATCTTCGAGATCGTGCTGCCCATCGGTGTCTCCTTCATCGTCTTCGAGAAGATCACGTACATCGTCGACGTCTATCGGGGCGTCGGCACACCCGCACGGCGGGTGCGCGACTACCTGCTCTACGTCTTCCTCTTCCCCAAGCTGCTCGCCGGCCCCATCGTGAAGTACCACGACATCGTCGGGCAGCTCGGCGCGCGCCCGCGGCGCCTCGACGACTGGGCCGAGGGGCTGACGCGCTTTGCGATCGGCATGGCGAAGAAGGTGCTGCTCGCCGACACGGTCGCCGAGCTGGCCGACCTCGCCTTCGCCGCCGACGGCACGCCCGTGGGCTTTCGTCTCGCGTGGCTGGGGGCGCTCGCGTTCAGCCTGCAGATCTACTTCGATTTCTCCGGGTACTCCGACATGGCCATCGGCCTGGCCCGCGTCATGGGATTCCGGCTCATGGAGAATTTCGACCGCCCCTACCTGGCGGTGGGCTTCGCCGACTTCTGGCGGCGCTGGCACATCTCGCTGTCCACGTGGATTCGCGACTATCTGTACGTGCCGCTGGGGGGCAACCGCGTGACGACCGTCCGCCTCTACGCCAACCTGTGGATCTGCTTCCTGGCCTCGGGGCTGTGGCACGGAGCCGCCTGGACCTTCGTGGTGTGGGGCGCCTACCAGGGGCTTTTCCTCACCCTGGAGCGGATCGCGCTGGGGCGCGTCCTGGCGCGCCTGCCACGCCTGATCGGCGTCCTCGTCACCTTCCTCGCCGTCACGGTGGGCTGGGTCTTCTTCCGCGCGCCCACCCTTGCCTCGGCGGCCTCCTACCTGGCCGCGATGACCCGGCCGGGGCAGCCGGGGCGTTTCGCCCTGGTGACGCTCGACCAGTGGTGCGCCATGGTGGTCGGGCTCGCCATCTGCCTGCTGCCCGCACTTCCGCTCTTCGAGCGACGACGCGCGCATGCGCCAGCGCCATCGCTGGCGCTCCGGATGGCCATGACGCTCCCGTTGCTGCTGCTGACCGCGGGCAAGGTCATGACGGTCACCTACAACCCCTTCCTCTACTTCCGGTTCTGACGATGGCCGCCGTCGTCCGCACGGTGCTGCTCGCGCTGATGCTGCTGGTGATCGGCCCGCCGCTCCTGCTCACGCTGTTCGTGCAGCGGGACCCTCTCGGCCACGCCTGGCTCGCGTCACCGCCGCTGGGCAACGTCGTCTTCCCGCTGCAGCCCGAGTGGACGCCGGCGGGATGGATGAGCGGGGACTACCAGCGCCGCACCGATCGCTGGTTTGCGAGCGTCGTGGAGCCGCGCGGGTACGCGATCCCCGTCACGAACCAGATCTTCTACGCCGTCTTTGCCAAGTCGCACATGTACGACCGGACGATCGTGATCGGCCGCCAGGGCGAGCTCTACGAGCGGAGCTACGTGTCGGCCTACTGCGAGGGCGATACGGTCGATGGCGGCCACGCCCTCGCGGCCCTCGCCGGCAACGTCGGCGAGCTCCACGAACGCCTGGCCGCCGGCGGCAAGATCCTGCTCGTTCTGGTCACTCCGAACAAGGCCGCGGTAATCTCCGAACGCCTTCCCGCCGGCACCTGTCCTCCCCCCGCCGATCCCGCCGCCCGCCGCCGGCGATTCGTCTCGCTCCTGCGCGCGACGGGCACCCCCGTGATCGACGGCCACGCACTCGTCATGGCGATGAAGGCCGAGGATCCGCTTCCACCGTTTCCGCGCGGCGGCACCCACTGGAGCCGGATCGTGGGAGCCCGGGTGGCCGACGTCGTGATGCGCGAGGCCAGTCGCGCCGGTGACGTGGGCGTCGGTGGCATCCACGTCCGGAGCGTCCGGTGGGACAGTCGGCCCGAGAAGTCCGACCGCGATCTCGCCGATCTGCTCAAGCTCTACGCGCCGCCCTACGACTATCGCGTGGGCGCGGCCGAGCTCGTGTGCCGGCCCACGGCGACCGGACGGTCCCGAAGCCTGCTCACGGTCGGCGGCAGCTTCCTCTACCAGATCCTCGACCCGATCAGCGACTGCGGGCTCTTCCGCCAGGTCGAGAACTACTTCTACTACGACACCCTGTACCAGCGCTGGCCGGGGCCGCACCGGGAGCGGCTGGATCGCACGAAGCTCCGCTGGCGGGACAAGCTGGCGGAGACGGACGTCGTGGTCCTCGAGATCGCCGAGCACCTCATCGGCCGCGCGCCGCACTTCGAGCGCTTCGTCGCCGACGCCCTCGCCGCCCTGCGGTAGCCGCTCGCTGAACCGCCGCTCGCAAGATCGAGGAGCGTCACAGCTGCGCCGGGACGCCCCGAGCCGCTTGGGGTGGTGGGCCATGTCCAGCTCGAGCGAGTTGTCGAGGAGCGCCACGGCTTTTGCCGGGGCGCTGCCGAGCGCTGGGGGTGTGGGGGGCCATGTCGGGCCCCCCAGGTCACTTGGCCCGCGCCGCGAGCGGACGGAGGCGCTGGATCTCTCGCTCGGCGTCGTACAGGCCGGGCCGGAGCTCGAGGGCCTTTTGAAAGGACGCGACAGCGCGCGCGTACTCCCCGCTCCCGCCGTAGACCCAGCCTAGCGCGTAGGGCGGCCACCAGTTGCGAGGCTGCATGGTGCGAGCGCGCTCGAGCAGCGGCAGGCCCTCGGCCTGACGCCCCTGCCTGCCGAGCGAATAGCCGAGCAGCATGTAGACGTCGGCGTCCTCGCGCCGGGGCGCCACGTCGGCCAGCACGGTGACGACGTCGGCGAACCGGTCGCGCGACGTCAGCAGCTTGGCGATGCGCACCGGGAAGTCGCGGTCGTCCGGGAAGCGTCGCGCGTACTCGCGCGTCGTCATCGCGGCCTCGGTGAAGCGACCCAGCCGAACGTAGAACTCGGCCAGATCCTTCCGGATCTGCGATGCCTCGGGCAGCTCCGCCAGCACCTCGCGGCTGCGCTTCTCGACGTCGGCCTCGATGCGCGAGACCCAGGCCACGTTGTAGAAACCGGGCCGCACCGAGACCACCACCGCCTGCCCGCCCCACAGCCGCTCGCGTTCGTCCGGCCGCAGCAGGATCCGCTCGACCTCGCCCGGCCGGCGCCACGACCGGACGTCGGCCCACACGAACGGCACCGTGACGCCGAGCTCGGTCTCGTCCATGCCGATGCTCACGATCTCGGTGGAGTAGTGCGCCGGGTCGGCCAGGTCGAACCTGCCGTTGGTGAACAGGAACAACCCGTAGAAGGTGAAGCCGAGGACGACGAGCGCGCACACCCGCTGGCCGATCGCGACCGGCGTGACCTGCTTGGCCGAGGCGCCCACGCCGCGGAACATCGCGTACAGCCAGAAGCCGAGCGTGAGGCCCGTGCACGCCATTGCGACGCCCGCCAGCATGACGGTGACGTACCGGCTCGGTGTGCGATAGGCGAGCTGGGCCCACACTGACCAGCAGCCGAGGGCGCCGAGGGTGAGATGCACGATCGTCAACCGCAGCACCTGCCAGAGGATCTTCATCGCCTCGTGCTCGCGCTGCGCTGCGCTCCTCGCACGTGCTCCAGCAGGGCCAGCCCCTGCGGGTTGTCGGGATCGCGCGTGAGCACGATCGTGACGCAGGCGGCGGCGTCGTTCCGCCGGCCCGCTTCCCAGTAGAGCTCGCACAGCCCGACGGCGACGCCGCCGCCCAGCGTCGCCCCCATCTCGTATTCCTGGATCGCCTCGTTCCAGCGTCGAGCCTTGCCGTGGAGCATGCCCAGCCCGAAGTGGGGCTGCGGCCGGAGCGGGGCGAGCACGAGGGCCCGCCGGTACGCGGCGAACGCCTCGTCGTCGCGACCGAGCTCCACCAGCTCCTTGCCGATGTTGTCCTCCAGCTCGGCCGTGCGCGGCGCCAGCGCCGCCGCCTGCTGATAGGCCTGCAGGGCCTTGCGATGATCGCCGAGGTGCGCGTGGACGTGGCCCACCCGCCACCACGCCTCGTCGTCACGCGCGTTACGCGCCACCGCCGCCTCGGCCAGGGCCATCGCCTGCCGGTAGTCCCCCAGCTTGTCGACGAGGAACCGATGGAAGGTCGCGACGACGAACGGGTCGTCGGGATCGGCCCCGAACGCGGCTCGAATGAGGCGGTACTCCTCGGCCACCTCGCCCCGGTTCGCACGATGGCGGGCGACGCCCAGCAGCGCCGCCGTGTTGCGCGGGTTCACCGCCAGCGCCTGCTGGAAGGCCGCGAACGCGTGCGTGGGATGGCCCCGCTTGGCATGCACGAGCGCCAGCGTGACGTGGGCGTCGGCGGCGCGGTCGCCGAGCTCGATCGCCCGCTGCGCGTAGCGGGAGGCCGGCCGCGCCTGCGACGGGTCGTAGATGCGCAGGTAGCGGTGCAGGTGCGCGAGCAAGCAGTTGGGCCGCTCGTCCACCGCTCGGTCGTCCAGCTCGCCGGTCGCCTCGAGGACGGCCAGGAACACGGTGGCGCGGCGCTCGACGCGGTCGTAGCGCAGCGCCCGTTTGAGCGCGTCGATCGCGGCGGAGTACGCGCCCTGCCGGGCGTGCCCGACGGCGGTGACGAGCAGGGCGTCGTAGTCGTCGCGCCGGAGCTCGAGCACGCGGGTCGCGTGGGCCAGCGCGGTCGGCGAGTCGCGGCGCATCAGCGCGACCTCGGCCAGCGTCAGCACGGGCTCGGCATCGGTGGGCGCCTGGCGCGATTCCGCGCGCGCCTGCGCCTCGGCCCGGTCGAGATCGCCCGCGGCCAGCGCGATCCACGATCCCGCCTGCTCCGCCGGCATGCGCTCGGCGGCGCGCCGAAGGTCGTCGCGATAGAAGCGCGCGGCGCCCGCGTAGTCGCCGGCGAGATAGTGGCCGAGCGCGCGCGCCGTCGAGGCCGAGCTGCCGAAGAAGCGCCGGTTCATCCGCGCCAGCTGATCCAGCGCCGCGACCAGCACGACGGCGATGGCGACGACGAGCAGCAGGGTACGCGTCCGTGCCTTCACGACCGGCGACTCCGGTGTCGGCGCATGGTGCAGGGGCGTTGTGCAAGGCCTGCACCACATCGTTCCGGCCGGTGGCGACGCAGGCTGCCGCCCAGTTGGCCCCCGCGGGCCCGGTGCGGCGTCGGCAAGGTGACGGCAACGTCACGGCGGTGACGGCGGTACTATCTTCGCGAGGAGGTGAATCGGTGGCGGTCCTCCCGCGCGCGCGACGCTTCACCGTGGACGAGTACGAGCGCATGGTCCACGCCGGCGTATTCGCGTCCGACGATCGGGTCGAGCTGATCGAGGGCGAGATCATCGAGATGACCCCGATCGGCATTCCGCACGCGAGCATCGTCGACAGGCTCACGATGCTGATGGCACGCCGGCTGGGCGATCGAATAATCGTCCGGGTTCAGGGGCCGGTCGGCTTCGTCGCACTCCACTCCCGGCCACAGCCCGACCTGGCGCGGCTCCGGCCACCCAAGGACTACGACGCCGCCCGCATACCCGGCGCACGCGACATCTTCCTGCTCGTCGAGGTCATGGACACGTCGGTCGAGTACGACCGCCGCCGGAAGGCGCCGCTCTACGCGCGCGCCGGCGTCCGCGAGCTCTGGCTGGTCGACGTCCCGGCCGGGGTGCTCGACGTGCCGCGTGAGCCGAGCGCCGACGGGTATCGCGACGTGCGCACGCTGCGACGCGGCGAGGGCCTGAACACGCTCGCCTTCCCCGACGTCACGCTCGCCGTCGACGACATCCTCGGCTGATCGCCGCTAGCCATCAGCCGGCTAGACCGGATAGACCCCGTTGCGGCGCGGGGGGAACGTGTGCGCCTTGCTCTCGGCGTAGGCCAGGCGCTTGATCAGCTCGGCGCGCAAGCCGGAGCCGGGGACGATGTCGTCGATCAGCATCTCGGAGGCGAGCTTGTAGACATCGACGTCCTGCATGTACTCGTCCCGCTTGGCCTTCACGAACGCCGCGCGCTCGGCCTCCGGCAGCTCCATGATCTTGTTGTAGTAGACAGCGTTGACGGCCGGCT
>JBGPZN010000342.1:0-4125 GCA_041493815.1 Methylomirabilia bacterium | reverse complement strand
GGCGAGCCTGTAGATTTAGGAGTGCGGGCTGAGCCGCCGCCGCGGCGGCGAGGCGAGCCCGCAAATCCTAAATTCCAGTGAGTGCAAGCATCCAGTGAGTGCAAGCATCCAGTGAGCAAGATCTTCCGCGGCTACGCCTTCACGATCGCGGGCATCGCGATCGGGGTGGCGGGGATCGTGGCGCTGGGCGGGATGGCCGAGCGGATCGTGCGCTTCGTCGAGGGCGGCGATCGCTTCGTGCTCGGCCAGATCTCCGTGGCCGGGCGGGGCATGGGCATGGGCACCGGATTCACCGCCGGCGGCCTGCTACCGGCCGCCAGCCTGCGCGCGATCGCCGAGGTGCCCGGCGTCTCGGGCGTGCAGGCCCAGGTGATGCTGCCGCTCGATCCCTCGACCTCGCAATTCATGACGCTCACCCAGGAGCTGATCCTCGGCGTCGACCTCACGGTGCCCACGCCGAACCGTCACTATCCCCAGCTCCCGGTCGGCGAGGGCCGCTACCTGCGCCAGGGCGATCGCCGGGCGGCGGTGGTCGGCGCCTCCTTCGCGATCTCGCACGGCCTGCGCGTGGGTGACCGGCTGCCGCTGGAGGGCGAGCCCTTCCAGGTCGTGGGCGTGCTGCAGCGCACGCTGACGGCGCCCGACCGCTTCGTGGTCGTGTCGATCGAGGACGCGCGCGAGCAGTGGATCGCCAAGGATCGGATGCTGCGCACGCTGCTGGCCTCGGGCGCCGCCGCGCTCAACGCGCCCGACCTCAACACCGGCGCCGCCGTCGGCTGGCGCGAGGGCGACGACCCCGACGCGGTCGCCCGCCGCATCGCCGAGCGCGTGCCCGGCGTCAACGTGCAGCTGCCGAGCGAGCTGAGCCGGCTGCTGCGCTCCTCCACGGCATTCCTCTCGGCGTTGCTGATCGGCATGGGCGTGCTGGCCTTCGTGATCGGCGGGCTGTCGCTGGCCAACACGGTCGCCGCCGCCGTCTTCGAGCGGATCCGCGACTTCGGCGTCAAGCGCGCGCTGGGCGCCACCGATCTTCAGCTCGGCGGCGAGGTCCTCGGCGAGGCGCTGGCGGTGACGCTGACGGGTGGCATCGTCGGCGTGGCGCTGGCGATGCTGCTCGGTACCGTCGTCGACGGCTGGGTCGCGCGCACGGGCCAGCAGCTCTTCCTCTTCTCCGGGCGGCTGCTGGGCGGCGCGCTCGTCTTCTCGGTGCTGCTCGGCGCGGCGGCGGCGATCTACGCCACCGTACGGGTCGTGCGGCTGTCGCCGGCCGAAGCGATTCGCCGCGGTGCTTGAGGCGCGGGGACTGGTGAAGGCGTACCCGCTTGGGGCCGGGGCGCCCATCCGCGCGCTCGACGGCGTCGATCTCAGCGTGCCGGCCGGGCACCTCGCCGTCGTCCTGGGCGCCTCCGGCTCGGGCAAGAGCACGCTGCTCAACGTGCTGGGGCTCCTCGAGGATGCCGACGGGGGAGACGTGCGCATGGCCGGCGAGCGCGTGAGCGCGCTGGGACGCTCGGCGCGCAGCCGGGCCCGTGGGCGCTACCTCGGCTTCGTGTTCCAGTCCTTCCTGCTGCTGCCCTCGCTCACCGCGCTCGACAACGTGCTGCTGGCGGCCCGCTACGCCGGCCGCGGCGGCCCCGAGGCGCGCCGCCGCGCGCGCGAGCTGCTCGCGCAGTTCGGCGTCCTGGAGCGGGAGCACCACTATCCGCCCCAGCTCTCGGGCGGCGAGCAGCAGCGCGTGGCGTTCTGTCGCGCCGTGGTCAACGACCCGCCCCTGCTGCTGGCCGACGAGCCGACCGGCAACCTGGACGACGCCAACGGGAGCGTGATCTTGCAGGCGCTGAAGGCGCGGGCCGGGGCCGGCGCCGCCGTGGTCGTGGTGAGCCATCGCGCCGATGCGGTCGTCGGCGCCGACGCCGTGTACCGTATGCAGCACGGACGGCTCGAATCCGGGCCGTCGACGGGAGGAGGAGCATCATGAGAGCGAGCCTGGGGGCCGTGTCGCTGGCCCTGCTGATCACCGCCGCCACCGCCGCCGCGGACGGGTCGGTCGAGCGGACGTTCAACGCGCCCGTCGATCGCGTGTGGGGCACGACCGAGGCGGTGCTCAAGCATCTCGGCTGGGACGTGGACAAGGTCGACCGCGGCATCGGCTTCATCACGACCGATTCGCGCCGCGTCGACGGTGACAACTTCGGCGTGTACGAGAAGGCCGTGCGCCACCGCCTGCGCCTGCACCTCAAGGCGGCCGGTGAGGGCCGCACCACGGTGAGCATCGAGCGCACCGTGTTCAAGCGCGAGCGCATCCTGTTCGTCGACAAGGACGAGCCGCTGACCGACACGACCCAGACCGTCGAGAAGGCGCTGCTCGAGGCCATCGGGAAAGCTCTGTGATCAAGACGGCGGTGCTGGTGCTCATCGCGGGACTGCTCGGCGGGGCCGGCCACGTGCTGCTGGCCAAGGGCATGAAGACGATCGGCGACCTCACCGAGGCGCCGGCCTCGCTGGTGGGCGGCATGGTCGGGCGCGTGCTGAGCAACCCGTGGGTCCTCGTCGGCGTCGCGCTGCAGGCCGCGTTCTTCTTCATGTACCTCACGCTGCTCTCGCGAGCCGAGGTCAGCAAGATCCTGCCGATGACGGCCTTCGACTACATCGTCGTCGCCCTGCTCGCCCAGCTCTTCCTCGCCGAGCCGGTCACCCCGGCCCGCTGGACCGGGATCGGCTTCATCGTGCTCGGCGTGTTCCTGGTATCGCGCACCTGAGCCCGCGTGGCTCGGCCCTGGCCGCGGCGGCCCTGGCGGCCGTCGCCGCGGCGCCGTTCCTGCTCGCCGGCCTCGGCGCCGCACCGTTCGACGATCCCGGCGAGGGGATGCACGCCGAGATCGCCCGCGAGCTGCTGCGCGCGGGCGGCGGGCTGACGCTCACGCTGAGCGGGGTGCCGTACGTCGACAAGCCGCCGCTGCTCTACGCCCTGCTGGCCGCGGCGTTCTCCGTCGCCGGCCCGAGCGAGGCCGCGGCGCGCGTCGTCTCGGCCCTGGCCGGCCTGCTCGCGGTGGGCGTCACCGCCTGGCTCGGCGCGCGGCTCGGCGGCGCCCGCACCGGGTTCGTGGCGGGCCTCGCGCTGCTCGGCTCGCTCGGCTTCTTCGTCTACGCGCGGTACGTGCGCCCCGACGCGCTGTTCGTCGCCATGCTGGCGCTGGGCTTCGCGCTGGCCTTGTCCGGTCTGATGGAGGAGCGCCCGATCCGTGTCGCCGCCGGACTGGCGGCGTTCGGGCTGGCGGCGCTCGCCAAGGATCCGCTCGGCGTGCTGGCGCCTCCGCTGGCCATCGGCGTCGCGCTGGCGCTGGCCGGGCGCGCGCGGCCCGTCGGCCGCTGGCTGCCGTGGCCGGGCGTGGTGCTCGCGGCCGGGCTGGCGTTCGGCTGGTGGGTGGTGGCCGAAGCGGCGACGCCGGGCTTCGCCTGGTACACGATCGTCGACAACCACGTGTTGAACGTCGCGCGCGCCCGCCACTTCCCTGACGAGGACGTGCCGCTGTCGGCGGTGGAGTTCGTGACGGTCGCGCTGCTCGGCGCCACGCCGTGGGTCGTGCCGGCCGCCGGTGTCGTCGTTGGTCTGGCGCGCCGTCGCGCCTGGCGCGAGCCCGCGGAGATCCCCTGGATCGCGCTGGCGCTGTGGGCGACGGGCGTCTTGGGCCTGACCGCGCTCTCGTCGTTTCGCCTGCCGCACTACGGGCTGCCGGCCTACCCCGCCGTCGCGCTGCTGGCCGCGCGCGGCTGGCGCGACCTCGGCGTGCGCTGGCTCGCCACCGTCCACGCGGTGGTGCTGGGCGGGCTGGCGCTGGCCTGCGGCCTGGCCTGGCTCGGCGACGGCTCGGTGTTCCTGGCCGGCGTGCTCGACGCCACCGACGTCGCCACCCGCAAGAGCGGGCTCGCCGGGGGGGCGGTCCCGATCCCGCCGTGGTCGGCGTTCCGCCCGTTCGTTGGTGCCGCGGCGCTCGCCCTGGCCGGCGGTGCGCTGGGGCTGGCCGTCGCCGCCGCGACGCGGGCCCGCACCCTGGCCGTCTACGCCACTCTCGTCGCGCTCGCGCTGCTGCTGCCGAGCGCGGCCGGGGCGCTGAGCCTGGTGTC
>JBGPZN010000332.1:0-4212 GCA_041493815.1 Methylomirabilia bacterium | reverse complement strand
GAGGACAAGCGGTCGTTACCGATCTGGGTGGGCATCTTCGAGGCCAACGCCATCGCGCTGGAGCTGGAGAAGATCGCCACCGCCCGGCCGATGACGCACGACCTCATCAAGAACATCCTCGAGACGCTCGAGGCCCAGGTCGTCAAGATCGTCGTCACCGATCTCAAAGAGAACACGTTCTTCGCGGTGCTCCACCTCAAGCTGGGCGGCGCCGAGTACACGGTCGACTCGCGACCCTCCGACGCCATCGCGCTGGCGCTGCGGGTCGCGGCGCCGATCTTCGTGGACGAGGACGTGTTCCCCAAGGCCGGCAAGATGGAGGTCGCCAAGGAAGGCGAGGCGATGAAGGCCGACGACCCCGAGCAACTGCGGGAATGGCTGCAGAACATCAAGCCGGAGGACTTCGAGAAGTACAACAAGGCCTGAGGGCCGGGGGTCGTCGCGGTGCGGATCGGGCTGTTCACCAATAACTACCTGCCGTTCTGCGGCGGCGTCACGATCTCCGTGGAGACGCTCCGGCGGGGGCTGGAAGCGCGCGGCCACGAGGTGTGGACGTTCGCCCCTCGTTTTCCCGGCGCCCCCGACGCCAACCCACGCGTCGTGCGCTTCCCCTCGGTGCCGGCGGCGACCTATCCGGAGTTCGCGCTGGCGGTGCCGTGGTCGCCGCGGATCAGCCGCCAGGTCGCCCGGCTGGACCTCGACGTCTTTCACGCGCACCATCCGTTCCTGCTCGGGCCGGCCGCGCGCCGGCTGGCGCGGCGGTGGAACCGGCCGCTGGTGTTCACGTATCACACGCGCTACGAAAAGTACGCCCACTACGTGCCGCTGGCCCGCCCGCTCGTCGAGGCCGCCGCCCTGCGCCTGAGCACGCGCTTCGCGGCGCGCGCCGACGCGGTCATCGCGCCCTCGGCCCTCGTGGGTGAGCAGCTGCGCGCGCGCGGCGTGATGGCGCCCATCGCCGTGATCCCCACCGGCGTCGACCTCGAGCGCTTCCGCCCGGCCGAGCGAGCGGCGGCCCGGCACACGCTGGGGCTTCCGCCCGGCGATCCGCTCGTGCTCTACGTCGGCCGGCTCGATCGGGAGAAGAGCGTGGACCGCGTGCTCCTGGCATTCGATCGCCTGGCCGGCACGCTCGGGGGCGCCCAGCTCTGGCTGGTCGGGCAGGGGAAGGAGGCGGAGTCGCTCCGCCGCGTGGCCGCGGGGTTGAGCGCCGGCGATCGCGTGCACTTCGCCGGCCTGCGCGCACACGACAAGCTCGCCGCCTGGTACCAGGCCGCCGACCTGTTCCTGTTCGCCTCGGAGACGGAGACGCAGGGCCTGGTGCTGGCGGAGGCGGCGGCGTGCGGGCTGCCAGCGGTGGCGGTGACGGCGCCCGGCTGCGACGAGGTGGTGCGCGACGGCGAGACCGGCATCCTCACCAAGGCCGACCCGGCCGCGCTCGCCGAGGCCGCGATCGGATTGCTCCTCGATCCCGAGCGGCGGGCCGCCATGGGCGCGCGGGCCCGCCAGGTTGCCGAGCAGTCGTTCGACGTCTCGCTGCAGATCACACGGACCCTGGACCTCTATGCCGGCCTGCAGGCGCACGCCGCCCGCGGGCAGGCATGACGACGCCTCGCACCATCCGCGTGCGCTTCGAGAAGGGGTGGGCTGCGCAAGAGCGGCGCGGCTTGCTGGCGCCCGACCCCCGCGTGCGCACGCTCTGCCGCGTGCTGGTGACCTATCCCGAGGTCCGCCACATCGTCACCGACCGGATCAGCCTCGACGGCGGCACCGACGCGCGGACGATCGACACGGTCGTTCGGTTCCTGGAGCGCCAGCACTGGCTGGTGGAGTCGCTGGTGGTCGAGTGATCGCATGACGCGCGAGGGCTACGAGCGAGTCGAGCGGGAGATCGTCCAGGAAAAGGCCGCGGCCCTGGGCCGGGCGGGCGAGCGCCTGGAGGCGGCCCTGGCCGCGGCCCGGGCGCTCGGCGACGCACTCGACGCCGCGCGCGATCCTGCCCGTCGCGAGACGCTGCGGCGCGAGTACGAGACCGCCCGGCGCCAGGCTGCTGCCGCCCGCCAGATGCTGCTCATCCAGCGTGAGGCGATCGGCCTGCGCCACCATCGCGACGTCGATCGGCAGTTCCCCGAGCCGCCCCGGCGCGCCTGAGCCGATGATCTGGAATCGTGAAGCCGAGACGCTCACAGCCGGCGCGCGGGCGGCGCTGCAGCTCGAGCGATTGCAGCAGAGCGTGGCGTGGGCGGCCGAGCGCGTGCCGTTCCACCAGGTCCGTCTCGGCCGCGCGCGCCCGGACCGGCTCGCGCAGCTCGCCGAGCTGCCCTTCACGCGTAAGAGCGACCTGCGCGAGCACTATCCGTTCGGGCTGTTCGCGGTGCCGACGCCCGAGCTGGCCCGTCTGCACGCCTCCTCGGGCACGAAGGGCAAGCCAACCGTGGTGGGCTACACCGCCGGCGACCTGGACGTCTGGCGCGAGGTCATGGCGCGCGTCATGGTGGCGGGCGGCGCGCGGGCCGGCGACATGCTGCACGTGGCCTACGGTTACGGTCTCTTCACCGGCGGCCTCGGCTTTCACGACGGCGCCGAGCGCATCGGCATGACGGTGGTGCCGGTGTCCTCGGGCAACACCGCCCGCCAGCACCTGCTGCTGCAGGACTTCCGCCCGGCCGGACTGTGCGGCACGCCCTCGTTCGTGCTGCACATCGCCGAGAGCCTGGCCGAGCAGGGCGGCGATCCGCGCAGTCTCGGCGTGCGCTACGGCCTGCTCGGCGCCGAGCCGTGGACGGACGCGCTGCGGGCGGCGATCGAGCGCGCCTTCGGCTGCCGCGCCGCCGACGTCTATGGGCTCAGCGAGATCATCGGGCCCGGGGTGGCCGGGGAGTGCGAGGCGCGGGCCGGCCTGCACGTCTGCGACGATCACTTCCTGCCGGAGATCGTCGATCCGACGACGGGCGAGGTCCGCCCGCCGGGCGTCGAGGGCGAGCTGGTGCTGACCACGCTGACCAAGCGCGCGGTCCCCATGATCCGCTACCGCACCGGCGACATCACCACGCTGACCACCGAGCCCTGCGCGTGCGGCCGCACCTCGGCCCGCATCGCCCGCATCAGGGGTCGGGCCGACGACATGCTGATCGTCAAGGGCGTCAACCTCTATCCCTCGGAGGTCGAGGCCGCCCTGCTGGCGATGGACGATCTGCAGCCGCACTACCTGCTCGTCGTCGACCGTCGCACGACGCTGGCCCGGCTGGAAGTGCAGGTGGAGCCGGCGCTGGCGCTGCTCGAGCGCTGCGGAGGGTTTCAGGCCGACCATCCGCTCGTGGCCGCGGTGCGCCGCCGGGCGGCCGATCGCTTGCGCGAGGTCACCGGGCTCGGCATCGAGCTCACGCTCGTCGCCCCCCACACGATCCCGCGCTCGGAGGGCAAGGCGGTTCGCGTCATCGAACGGTCGTGACGGATCGCGGTATCCTAGGAGTCAGGCGGGGAGGAGCCGGCGATGGCGGATAACAAGCAGGCGATGATGGCCAGGATCGAGCGGGGCGTGCGCCTGGAGTCGACGGGCGAGATGACCCCGGAGTACCGCGACAGCCTGGTGCACCTCATGACGATGCAGGCCGATTCGGAGCTGGCCGGCGGCTACGGGTACGTGCCCTGGATCACCAAGGCGCCGACCGTCGAGGAAAAGCACGTCGTCGCCCAGATCGTGAAGGACGAGCTCCGCCACGCCGCCGTGATGTACGGCCTGCTGGCCGATCTCGGCGTCGACGTGGACGCGCACGTGCACCGCCACGACGAGACCCTCACGATGCGCATCGCCGCGGACGCCGACATCGGCACCCAGCGCATCACGGCCGACAAGCGCGTCAACATCTTCTACTACCCGATCGACACCTGGCCGGACTTCATCTTCTTCAATTTCTGCATGGACCGCGGCGCCGGCCATCAGCTCGAAGACGTCCGCCAGTGCTCCTACGGACCCTGGGTGCGCGCCATCGAGGGCATCTTCAAGGAGGAGAAGTTCCACATCCGCCACGGCGAGCACTGGGTCAAACGCCTGACCGGCGACACCGCGACCCACGCCGAGGCCCAGGCGACGTTCAACCGGTGGTACGTGCGCACCATGAACATCTTCGGCCGCCCCGGCTCGCCCAAGAACCAGGTCTATCGCGCGTACCGTCTCAAGCTTCGCGACAACGACGCGGTCCGCCAGGCCTT
>JBGPZN010000380.1:0-3816 GCA_041493815.1 Methylomirabilia bacterium | reverse complement strand
GGTGACGATGATGATCTCCGACAAGCCCGAGGCCACCGCCTCCTCGACCACGTACTGGATCGTCGGCTTGTCGACGAGCGGCAGCATCTCCTTGGGCTGGGCCTTGGTGGCGGGCAGGAACCGCGTGCCGAGGCCGGCCGCAGGAAACACCGCTTTGCGAACCTTCATGAACCCAATGATACCCGGGACCACGGTCAGGCGGGGTGCTGCGATTGACCCGCGTCGTCGCCGGCGCGCCGGCGATGACGCCGACGGCGCATCAGACTGAACGCGACGACCCAGGTGAGCAGGCCGGCGGCCAGCCCCAGCGTGGTGCTGCCGACGAGCAGGTGCGCCGATAGCCCGGCCAGGCCCGAGAGGTCGGGCAGCATCAGCGCGCCGAGCTTCACGGCGCCGGCGTACACGAACGGGGCGAACCACGGCAGGTTGAGCCAGGTGCCGGTCACCGTCGCGGCGCGGTTCAGCCGGAAGACGGTCGCCAGCAGCAGGGCCAGTAGCGTCTGAAATCCCCAGAAGGGCGTGAAGCTGAGGAACACGCCGATGGCGAGGGCCAGCGCGGTCCGCCGCGGGGAATCGTCGCGCTGCAAGAGCGCGCCGAGGCGCGCCTTCCACAGCCGCCAGCCCATCACCGGCCCGGCCGGCCCCGTCCCACGCCCTCGAGGATGGCGATGATCGCCAGGACGCAGGCGGCCTGGATGAGGACGATGCCGGCCTCGCGGGGCGTGGCCTGCTTGAGCAGGATCGCGGACAGCCCGAGCGTGCCGGCGATGAAGAAGATCAGCAGGACGCTCTGCGCCTTGCTCAGCCCCAGCGCCTCGAAGCGATGGTGGATGTGGTCCTTGCCCGCATAGGCGAGCCACTCACGCAGCGAGTGCACCTTCCCTGTCACCACCCGGACCACGCCGACGAAGGCGATGTCGAACAATGGGACGGCCAGGATCAGGACGGGGGTCAGCAGCGCGACGATCGGATCGTCGTCGGCCCATTCTCCCATGACCGCCAGGCCGGCGAGCGTGAAGCCGATGAAGCTGGCCCCGGAGTCGCCGAGGAAGATCCTCGCCCCGTCGCGCCGGAAGTTGTAGGGCAGGAAGCCCAGGCAGGCGCCCACCAGCGGCGCGGCGAG
The DNA here is from genome assembly GCA_041493815.1 of Methylomirabilia bacterium. Lineage (GTDB taxonomy): Bacteria > Methylomirabilota > Methylomirabilia > Rokubacteriales > CSP1-6 > AR5. The sequence continues at coordinate 2,693 of JBGPZN010000380.1, read as the reverse complement.
GATGAACAGGTAGGACTGGCTGGTCTGCAGCGCGCTGATGCTGAAGAACAGCCCGGCGATCACGCCGAGCCCGGCGGCCAGACCGTCCATGCCGTCCAGGAACTGCATGGCGTTGGTCACGGTGAGGAACCACAGCAGCGTGAGCACGGCGTTGAGCGGGTAGGAGCCGGGCAGCCAGTTCGGGACCACGCTGAGGATGACGCCGTAGCCCACCGCGGCGGCGACGCCGACCACCTGGCCGGCCAGCTTCACGGGGGCCGGCAGATCCCAGATGTCGTCGAGCAGCCCGAGCACGACGACGATGGTCGCGCCGACGGCCACGCCCTTGAGGCCACGCGAGAAGTTGAAGTTGAACAGCACCGTCAGCGCGAACGCCCCGTAGACGGCGGCGCCGCCGAGCAGCGGCGTCGGCGTGCGGTGGACCTTGCGGGCCGCCGGCGCATCGAGCACGCCGAACGCGAACGCGACGCGCCGCGCGACCGGCACGCTGAAGAACGCCACCGCCCACGCCAGCGCGGCCAGGTAGGCCCAATCGAACCCGGCGGCGGCGAACCAGCCGCGCACCGGGGGCAGGACGAGGACGCCCACGAAGGCCAGCCGGGCGACGGCGCGCGCGGCGGGGGCGACGCCGAGCGGCTGCGGGGTCGCCTGCTGGCCGGCGGTCACGCTCACGCCAGCGACTCCCGCAGCGCCGCCGCCACCGTGTCGATCTCGCCGTCGGTGAGCGTGGGATAACACGGCAGCGACAGCGTGCGGGCCCACAACCGGTCGGCCTCGGGGAATCCGCTGAGGCCCAGCGCGCGATGGGCTGGACGGTAGACGGGCCGCCGCGCCGCCACGCTGCGCGCGGCCAGCGACGCCTGCACGACGTCGGGCGGGCGTTCGACCTCCACGACGAAGCGATGATACACGTGCCGCGGCCCGGCGTCGGGCGGCATCACGCAGGGCGCGCCGCGCAGCCGCTCACGATAGCGCGCGGCGACGGCTCGCCGGCGGGCGACGAAGGCGTCGAAGCGCGCGAGCTGGCTGCGGCCGAGCGCGGCGGCCAGGTCGCTCAGCTTGGCGTTGAAGCGCGGGGCCAGGTCGTCGCGCTGGTCGTAGTCACGGGCGTCGCGCACGCGCTCGAGCAGCGCCGCCGGGCCCGCCACCGCGCCGCCCTCGCCGGTCGTCAACAGCTTGGTCGCGTAGAACGAGCACACCGCCAGCGTGCCGAGCGAGCCCACCGGGCGGCCGTCGAGCCGGGCGCCGAGCGTCTGGGCGCAGTCCTCGATCACCGGCACGCCGAGGGCCAGGAACGACGCCACGTCGGCGGCCAGGCCGAAGGCGTGCGGCACGATCACGCAGCGCGTGCGCGCCGTGAGCCGGGCGCGGGCGTCGGCGGCCGAGAGCGAGCAGGTGGTCGGATCGGCGTCGGCCAGGACCGGCGTGGCTCCCGTGCGGCACACCGCGTGGTAGAGCGCGTCGCACACGTAGGTGGGGATGATCACCTCGTCGCCGGCGCCGACGTCGAGCGCACGCAGGGCCAGCTCCAGCCCCGCGCTGCCGGAGCTGACCGCGGCCGCCCCCTCGGTGCCGAGCCGCGCGGCCAGCTCGTGCTCGAAGGCCGTCACCTCGGGGCCCGGCGCCACCCAGCCGCGGCGCACGACCGCCGCCACGCGCTCGGCGTCCGTCTCGTCGAGGGTCGGCCGGGAGTGGGGAATCAGATGTTGATCAGGAGCCGGATCGACTGGAAGGCTTCCGCGTATTTCGCGCGCGCCTGGATGCCGCGGAAGTTCGCCGACGACACGGCCAGCTCGAGGATGGTGAGGTCCTCGATATTCGTCTTCGCCACCTGCGAGCGGTGCGCTTCCAGGCACGCCAGCTTCTTGTCGAGGACCTTCTCGATGTCGGTGAAGCAGTTGGGCGCGAAGTTCTGGGTCGTCGGCCCCTCGTAGAAGAGGAAGTTCGGCACGTAGCGCGTGGCCGACATCGTCCCCTGGGCGAGGTTGCGGTGGTCCTGGTGGGTGTCGTCGGGGTAGTGCACGAAGATCATCCGTGGCGTGATCTGGCGGATGACCGACTCGATGCGCACGATCAACTCGCGCGTGAGCGGGACCTCGGTATCCTGATACTCGCCCCAGAACACCTCGCGGGCGCCGATGATCAGCGCCGAGTCGGCCTGCTCCTGGCGCCGCACGGCGCCCTCGCCACCCAGCGCGCCGTCGGAGGCGATCCACAGGTAGACGTCGTGTCCCTTCTCCGCGTACTTGGTGAGCATCCCGCCGCAGCCGTACTCGATGTCGTCGGGATGGGCGCCGATGGCGAGGACGTTCATTTCGCTCGGACGGGGGCTTCGCGGACTATTGGTGGCATTAGCCGCATGGCGGTTGTGGCGACCAGTGGTCACCTTCTCGGAGGATGGCGAGGGCCTGGTCGCCGTGGGTCAATAATAGGTCAAGGGCCGAGCAATTCGGCACAAATTCCCCGTGCAGCTGCGCGTAGGCGGGGTGCGCGTACGTCTGGTACAGCACGCGAATGCCGGCGGCGGCGAAGCGCGCAACGTCCATGTACAGCGCGCCGTCGCGCCCGGCCAGGTAGGTGTCGGCGCCCACCGCCCGACACAGCACGATCAGACGTTCGGTCGGCTCGGCGGCGGCCGCGTCGAGCGTGGAGGCCAGATGGGCCGGCGTGGTGACGCCGACCGCGCGGGCCAG
>JBGPZN010000633.1:0-2070 GCA_041493815.1 Methylomirabilia bacterium | reverse complement strand
GTACGTCGAGTGGCCGGCGGCGTCCACGCGCTCGAAGCGTGAGCCCGGAACGTGCTCGTGGACCTGCTTCGACAGCTCGGGCCAGATGAGTCCGTCCTCGTCGCTGGTCAGGAAGAGCGTCGGCACCCGCGTGGCGGCGTAGCGCTCCACGGGTGTGGTCAGGCGGCTGAGCTGCTCGCTGAAGTCGGCCGGTCGTGGCGGATTGATGCCGGCGATCTGAGCGTAGAGGAAGCTTCGGACAGGCTGCGTCTTGCGGAATGTCTCGCCCAGGGCGGCGTGCCACAGCACGGGCGGCCGCGGCGGACTCGCTGCGGCGAGCCGCTGGCGCGCGGCGGCGAGCTCGGGATTGGTGAGGTTGCCGACCGTGTTCGCCATGACGATTGCCCAGAATCGCTCGGGCGCCCGCACGGCGGCGCCCACCGCCGCCCAGCCGCCCATCGACTGGGCGACGATCGCCGCCCGCGCGATTCCCAGGTGATCGAGCAGGGCGAGCGCGTCGGTCGCGAGCGCGGCGGGCCCCGGCCCGCCCGCCACGTCGGGCGACTGGCCGAATCCCCGCTGGTCCACCGTCACGCACCGGTATTCCTCGGCGAACACCGGCACCTGCTGCCACCAGCTCAGGTGGTTGCCGCCGGCGCCATGCAGGAACAGCAGCGCGGGCGCGTTGCCGCCGGTGTCCTCGTAGTAGAGGCGGAAGCCATCCTTCGTCATGAACGCCATCGTGCTACCTCCTTGGACGCCGCCCAGGGTAGCATCGACCCGGCGGGGCGTGACGAGGTCGACGAGGGTGTTCGCCAGGAGTGCGGCCAGGATGAGGGCGCCACCCATCAGCGACGCCGACCCCGGCCGCTCGTTCAGCACGAGCCAGACCCACAGCGGCCCCAGCACGGTCTCGAGCATGCCGATGAGCGAGCTCTGGGCGGCGGGAATCAATCGCGCCCCGGCCATGAAGAGCAGGAAGCCCGCGCCGAATTGCCCGATGCCGAAGAACGCCAGGAGGGCCAGGTCGCGCGGCGCGGTCTCGAGCGGCTCGGCCAGCGGCAGCGCCACCAGGGCCGTGAGTGCCGTCGCCAGCACCGCCGCCGGCGCCATCTGGATCTGAGGATGTCGGCGGATGAGCACGGTGGCGATGGCGAAGCTGCACGCCATGACGATCGCGAGCAGGTCGCCGAGGACCGCGCCGCGCCCGTAGGAGTTGGACACCATGATCACCGTGCCCGCGAGCGCGACGCCCATCGTCAGCCACGTGCGCGGCGCGACACGCTCGCCGAGGAGGATCCAGCCGAGCAGCCCGGCCACGTAGGGCCCGGTGGACATGAGGATCAGCGTGTTGGCAACCGAGGTGTGCGCCAGCGATAGGATGAAGCACGTCGAGGACAGCGCCATGCACGCGGCCACGACCAGGACCGGGCGACCCACCTCGCGCCATTGCTCGAGGAAGCCGCGGCCCCGGACCATCGACAGCACCAGGGCCAGAAAGAGGGCAGCGAAGAGGCTGCGCCACAGGCTGGTCGTCCACGGGCTGGTGCTGACGAGACGCGTGATGAGCCCGCCGCTGCTCCAGCACGTCGCCGCACCGGCCACCAGCAGCGCGCCGCGCCGTGTCACTGTCGCCGTGTCACTTGACCGTTCTCTGGCCTCGGGCTAGCCTACGGCACTCTTCGTAGCGTTGCGAGCGATCCCCCCGAGTGGAGGCCTGACATGCGGTGTCCCCGATTCGAGGCTCGTAGCTTCCGGCTCCCGGCCGTCGTCCTGATCCTGATCGCTGCCGCCTCGACGGCCATCCCGTTCTCGTCGCCGGCCGGGGCGGCCGCCAAGGGCAAGCTGACCCTCGCCTGGCATGCCGGCTTCGCGTCCCGCTGGCTAGACCCCCAGGAGCACGACGGCACCGCCACGCCGGACAACTTCTTCACCGCGCTGCACGACGCACTCATCAAGAACCAGGGCACCGTGCTCTACGACCACCCCGCCCTGGCCGAACGCTTCACGTTCGCCACCGACGCCAAGAGCGCCACCTTCACGCTGCGGAAGGGAACCACGTTCCACAACGGCGACCCCGTCACCCCCCAG
>JBGPZN010000620.1:0-2156 GCA_041493815.1 Methylomirabilia bacterium | reverse complement strand
GCGCGATCCCGGCTCGGGCACCATCGTCGCCACGATCCAGGTGTCGGCGCGGCGGCGCTTCGGCCCGGCCAGCCTGCTGCGCCCGCTGCTGTTCGTGACGATCGTCCTCAGCGTCGTCGCCGTGGCGAGCCGGCCGCTGGCCCGTCGCCTGTCGCGCCCGCTGGAGCGCCTGACCGAGGCGGCGCGCCGGCTCGGTGGCGGTGACCTCGGCGCCCGCGCGCCGGCGCCGGTCCGGGCCCGCTGGTGGTGGCGCGGTCACGCACCCGCCGACGAGATCGCCGAGCTGACCCGCGCCTTCAACGAGATGGCCGAGCGCGTGGAACGGCTGGTGCGCGGCCAGAAGGAGCTGCTGGCCAACGTCTCCCACGAGCTGCGCTCGCCGCTGGCCCGCCTGCGCATGACGCTGGTGCTGCTGCCGCGCGAGGGCGCCACCGAGGCGCGCCTCGCCGACGCCGAGCGCGACCTCGCCGAGCTGGACCGCCTGATCGACGACGTGCTGGCCACCGCGCGGCTGGACGCGACCGGCCTGCCGACCCGGCTCGCTGAGATCGACGTGCGGGCGCTGCTGACGGGGCTCGCGGAGCGTGCGCGTCACGATCCGGCCGTGGCCGGCAAGACGGTCGGCGTGAGCGACGGTCCGCCCTTGGTCCTGGTCGCCGACGAGGCCCTGCTGCGCCGGGCGCTGTGGAATCTGGTCGAGAACGCCGCGAAATACGGCGCGGCCCCCATCACGCTGGCGGCGAGCCGCGACGGCGATCGGGTGACGCTGAGCGTTGCCGACGAGGGAGCCGGCATCGCGCCCGAGGCGCGCGAGCGCGTCCTCGATCCGTTCTTTCGACTCGACAGCGCCCGAACGCCCGGCGGCGGTGGGCCGTCCGGCGTCGGGCTGGGACTGACGTTCGCGCGGCGCGTGGCCGAGGTGCACGGCGGCGGCATCAGCGTCGGTGCTGCCTCGATCGACAGCGGCCGCGAGCGCGGCTGTCGCGTGAGCATTTCGATCCCGAGTGGCGAGTCGGCGTGAGCGGCCTCGCCCGGACGCTCCGGCTAGGCGTTGTCCTGGCGCTGACGCTGCCGGCAGCCGCCGTCGCGGCGCCGCGCGTCTCGGCGCCCGGCAACCATGACCTCACGCTGACGATCGGCGATCGCACGCGGACGTTCGTCGTGCACGTGCCACCCGGCGGGGACGCGCGGGGTCCGCTGCCCGCCCTGGTGGCGTTTCACGGGGGCGGCGGCGATGCCCGGGGCTTCCAGGCCTACGCGGGCCTCGATCGCGTGGCCGATCGCGAGGGGTTCGTGGTCGTCTATCCCGATGGGACCGGGCCGCTGCCGCGACGGCTCCTCACCTGGAACGCGGGCGGGTGCTGCGGACGCGCGCAGGCCACCGGCGCCGACGACGTGGCGTTCACCCTCGCGCTGCTCCGCGACCTCGCCCGGGAGCTCCCGATCGACGCCACCCGCGTCTACGTGACCGGCCACTCCAACGGCTCGATGATGGCGTATCGGCTGGCGGCCGAGGCCTCACCGCACGTCGCCGCGGTGGCTGCGGTGGCCGGCATGATGACGCTCGAGCGCATCGCGCCCGCCCGGCCGGTGCCCGTGCTCCACATCCATAGCCTCGACGACCCGCGCGCCCTGTACGGCGGTGGCCTGGGACCACCGTTTCCGCTCACCGACGTGCGGGTCACGCACCGGCCGGTCGTGGACGGACTGGCGCAGTGGGTGGCGCTCGATCACTGTGCCGCCGAGCCTCAGGTGAGCGAGGTCCGGCGTGCGACGGCTCGAGCGGGCGAGCACGCGGCCACGCTGCTGACGTACGAGCCGTGCGCGGGCGACGCGGTCGTCGCGCACTGGCGGCTCACCGGCGCCGGCCACGGCTGGCCCGGGAGCCGGTCGCCACTGGCCGAGCGCATCATGGGGCCCGACACCACGGTGATCGACGCCGCCGAGGAGATCTGGCGCTTCGTCCGGCGTTTCACTCGCCCCGACGCGCCGCCGCTGCGGTAGCATCCAGCCCATGGCCGAAGAGCTGCTCGAATCGCTCGAGGTCGAGACCGCGCCGTCGCCGCGAGCCGCCGTGATCTGGATGCACGGGCTCGGCGCCGACGGCTACGACTTCGTCGACGTCCCGCCGGCGCTGCGCCTGCCCGAGAGCCTCG
>JBGPZN010000616.1:0-2164 GCA_041493815.1 Methylomirabilia bacterium | reverse complement strand
GCGCGGCGGGCTGGCGGCGGACACCGCCGCGCTCCTGCTCGACCTGGCGCGCGCCCGGCTGGGGCGCGGCGCGGCGCTGGCCGTGCGCACGCTGCGGACCGCGGGCGTGACGCTGGCGGACCTCGAGGAGCGGCTGGCCCCGTGGCTGGGGCCGGGCGAATCCGGCGGCGAGGTGGCCGTGACGATGGCGCCCAGCGAGGGCGAGGTGTGGGTACGGCTGCGCGCGCGCGCCGTCACGCCCGACGCCGCGGCCGCGGCGCTCGGCGCCCTCGAGCGGCGCATCGCCGAGGCGCTCGGCGACGATTGCTACGGCCGCGACGGCGAGTCGCTGGAGCAGGCGGTGGGCAAGCGGCTCACGGCGCGCGGGCTGACGCTGGCGGTGGCGGAGTCCTGCACGGGTGGGCTCGTCGCCCACCGGCTCACGAGCGTGCCGGGCTCCTCGGCGTTCTTCGAGCGCGGCGTCATCGTCTACTCCAACCGCGCCAAGGCGGAGCTGCTCGGCGTGCCGGACGAGATCCTCCGCACCCACGGCGCGGTCAGCCGGGCCTGCGCGGAGGCGATGGTGCGCGGCATCTGCGCGCGCTCGGGCACGCCGTGCGGGTTGTCGATCACGGGGATCGCCGGACCCGACGGCGGCACCCCGAGCAAGCCGGTCGGCACCGTCTTCATCGGCCTGGCCGTGCCCGGCGTCCTCGAGGCGCGGCACTTCCGGTTCGCCGGCGGACGCGCCTCCGTGAAATGGCAATCGTCGCAGATGGCCCTCGACATGCTGCGCAGGTCGCTGGGAGGATAGCCACCGTTCGGGCCTTCGTCGCCATCCTGCTCGCCGACGCGGTGCGGGAGCGCCTGGCGGCGGAGGTGGAGCGGTTGCGACCGCTGGCCCGCGAGGTCGCCTGGGTCGGGCGAGACAACTTCCACGTCACCCTCAAGTTCCTCGGGGGCGTCGAGGCCGGGCGGCTCGACGCCATCGCCGCCGCCCTGGCGGATGCCGCCCGGGCCGCGGGGCCCTTCGACCTCGGCGTGAGCGACCTCGGCGCCTTTCCCTCGCGCACCCGCCCCCGCGTGCTCTGGGCCGGGATCGACGACGGTGCCGCCGCCACGGCGACGCTGGCCAGTCACGTCGACCGTGTGCTCGCCCCGCTCGGCTTTCTGCCCGAGGGGCGCGTCTTCTCCGCCCACGTGACGCTGGGACGCGTGCGCGCCCCACGGCCGAATCCGCGCCTGGCCGAGGCGCTGAGCGGCGGCGCCTTCGGACGCCAGCGCGTCGCCCGCCTCTCGCTGATGCGCAGCGAGCTGTCGCCGCGCGGCGCGCACTACACCGAGCTGGCCGCCGTGCCGCTCGGGGCTGGATCGGCCGGGTAGAATGAGGGGCGTGCAGTGCGCCTCACCGGTGCTGAGCGCGCTCCTCGTCGTCCTCCTCGCCGCGGCGTCCATGGCATCGGCCTGCGAGCCGGCGCGGGTGCCGCTCGACGCGCCCGTTGCGCTCGTCCTCTCCGGGGGCGGCGCCAAGGGCGCCTGGGAGGCCGGCGCCGCCGCCGCGCTCATCGAGCAGGGGGTGCCGGTGCGCCTGGTGGCCGGCTCCTCGGCCGGCGCGCTGACCGCCGCGATGCTCGCCGACGGCCGCCTCGACCGGCTCCAGGCCCTCTGGCGCTCGCTGTCGCGCGAGCAGGTCTACGCCCTCCGCCCCGGCGTCTTCTTCGCCGGGCTGCTGCCCGGCTGGCTGACGCTGCTGGCGCTCGACCACGCGGGCTCGCTCCTCGATCCGGCGCCGCTGCGCGAGCTCATCGCCGCCACCATCGACTTCGACCGGGTGCGCGCCTCGCCACGCCGCTTGCTGGTGGTGACGACCGATCTGGCCCGTCGCGCACCGCGCGTCTTCGACAACGCCACCGTGAGCGTCGACGCGCTGATGGCGGCGGCCGCGGTGCCCGGGGCCTTCCCGCCGGTGAGCGTGGACGGCACCCTCCTGGTCGACGGCGGTCTCACCGGGCGGGCGCCGGTGCTCGAGGCGCTGGCGACGGCGGAGCCGATCGGACGTGCGCTCGTGCTACTCAGCTACGCGGCCGACGAGTCCGGGGAGGCGCCTACGCGCCTGCGCCGCACGCTCGAGGAGGCGTTCGAGACGGCAATGATCCATCAGATCCTGCGCGACACCGAGCTGGCG
>JBGPZN010000082.1:0-10258 GCA_041493815.1 Methylomirabilia bacterium | reverse complement strand
ATGCTGCTGGACTCCATCAACGAGGCCATCCGCATCGGCGAAGAGGCCGGCGTGGGCGTGCAGGTCTCCCACGTGAAGGCCTCCGGCAAGGAGAACTGGTCGAAGATCGACGCCGCGCTCCGGCTCTTCGAGACGGCGCGGGCCCGCGGCGTGGACGTGCTCGGCGACGTCTATCCCTACAACGCGGGCAGCACCAAGCTCGACAACATGATGCCGACCTGGGCCCACGACGGCGGCCTCGCCAAGCTCCTGGAGCGCCTGGCCGACCGGGCGACGCGCCGGCGCATCGTCGAGGAGTGCCTGATCGACGGCGAGCGCTGGGGCACCGTCTCGCAGGGGGGCATCGGCTTCGATCAGGTGTTCATCGCCAGCTGCCGCCGCCGCGAGCTCGAGGGGCTGAACCTGGCCCAGATCGCGCGGCAGTCGGGCCAGCCGCCGGCCGAGGTGCTGATGAACCTGCTGCTCGAGGAGAAGTGCACGGTCGGGATGGTGAGCTTCTCGCAGTCGATCGACAACGTGGCCAAGGTGCTCGCGCATCCCGCGCTGATGATCGGCTCCGACTCGATCCCGCTCTACGAGGGCGAGGGCGACCGTCCCGGCAAGCCCCATCCGCGCACGTACGGGACGTTCCCGCGCGTGCTCGGCGAGTACGCGCGCGAGCGCAAGCTGTTCTCGCTGGAGACCGCCGTGCACAAGATGACCGGCATGGCGGCCGCGCGCATCGGCCTGCGCGAGCGGGGTCTCGTGCAACCGGGCTACTTCGCCGACCTCACGGTGCTCGACCCGGCGACCGTGAAGGACGAGTCGACCTACGCGGAGCCCCATCGCTACCCGAGCGGCATCCCCTACGTGCTGGTCAACGGCGCCGTCGTCGTCGACGGCGGCCGCATGGGCGCCGCCCGCCCCGGCCGGATCCTGACCCCGAAGTAACCCGTCGCGCGGCCCGTCCTCGCGCGGATGAGAAACTTCTCATCCGCGCTTCATGCCCGTCTCATCGACGCCCGGTACCGTTCTCCAGTGCGGGACGGCCGCGTCAAGGCTGCCCGACGGAGGATGGGTATGAACCGCACGTCGTGGTGGAATCGGTTGACCTGGCCGGCGCTGGCGCTGGCCGGGATGCTGTTGGTCGTCGCGGTCGTCCCGCACACCGGGTTCGGTCGCGAGGGCAAGCTGTGGGTGGAGCGCGGCACCGCCGCGCCGGTGGCGACCGCGCCGGCGCCGGCCTGGGTGGAGATCGCGCGCGCGGTGAAGCCGGCGGTCGTGAACGTCAGCACCCGCGCCGTGCGTGAGAACGCCGGCGGCGAGGACCAGGCGCGCGAGTTCTTCGGCCGCGAGTTCCCCGGGCGCGAGGGGCGTGAGTCCCCCGGCCGCACGCCGCGGCGCAGCGTGCGCGGGCTCGGCTCGGGCTTCGTCATCAACGCCGACGGCTACATCCTCACCAACAACCACGTCGTGGCCGGCGCCACCGAGATTCGCGTGAAGCTCGCCGACGGGCGCGAGGTGCCGGGCAAGGTCGTGGGCGGCGACGAGAAGACCGACCTCGCCCTGCTCAAGATCGAGGCCACCGGACTGCCGGTGATCCCGCTCGGCGATTCCGCCAAGCTCGAAGTCGGCGAGCCCGTGATGGCGATCGGCAACCCGTTCGGTCTCGAGCAGACGGTGACGACCGGCATCGTGAGCGCCACCGGCCGGACGATCGGCGCCGGCCCCTACGACGACTTCATTCAGACCGACGCCTCGATCAATCCGGGCAACAGCGGCGGACCGCTCGTCAACGCCCGCGGTGAGGTGATCGGCGTCAACACGGCGATCGCCAGCGGCACCGGCGGCTCGGTCGGCATCGGCTTCGCGATCCCGACCAACCTGGTCAAGCCGGTCGTGACCCAGCTCGCCGACAGCGGCCACGTGGTGCGCGGCTGGCTCGGCGTCTCCATCCAGCCGCTCACCCCGGAGCTGGCCAAGAGCTTCGGCCTGCCCGACACCAACGGCGCGCTGGTCGGCAGCATCGCCGACGGCTCGCCGGCCAGCCGCGTCGGCCTGCGCCGCGGCGACGTCATCACGCGCTACGACGGCCGCCCGGTCGCGCGCTGGAGCGACCTGCCGCGCGCGGTGGCGGAGACGCCCATCGGCCGCGAGGTCCCGATCGAGGTGGTGCGCGACGGCAAGCGCGTGACCCTGACCGTGAAGGTCGCCAGGCTCGAGGAGCGCGACCGGCAGGCGGCGGCCGCCGCCGAGCCGGCCGCGGACAAGCTCGGCATCGCGGCGCGCTCGCTGACGCCGGAGCTCGCCCGCGAGCTCAGCGTGCCCGACGGGCGCGGCGTGCTGGTGGAGCGCGTCGAGGACGGCAGCCGGGCCCACACCGCGGGGCTGGCGCCGGGCGACGTCATCCTCGAGGTTGACCAGCGCCCCGTCGCCAGCGTGGACGCGCTGCGCGCCGCACTGAACCGGCATCCCGCCGGTAAACCGCTCCTGGTGCTCGTGCACCGGGAGGGCCAGAGCCTTTACCTCACGGTGGCAGTCTGAGGCGGTGCCATGTGGGACGAGCGCTTCGCAGAGAGGTGCCGGCAGCATCCTGATCTCGTTGCCGTGTACGAGTCGGCCCACGGCCGGCTCGGGTTGCTCCTGCGCCAGACGCTGGTGCCGCTGGACGCCGAGCGGGTGGAGTGGCTGACGGAGACGCGGGCCGTCGCGCGCCGGGTGATCGGCGATCTGCGCGGCGGCGGGTTCACGGACGGCGCCGTCGTGCTGCAGTGGTTGCCGATGGGGGACCTGGCGCGCATCGTGGGCCGGTGGGTGCGCCGCTGGGACGGTGACCCCGCACGGCGCTCCCAGCTCCTCGCGGTCGTCGAGCGTCGTCTCGTCGACGAGCGGTTTCTCGCGGCGCGGCGGACGCACGGCCGCGCGCCGGCCTTGGACGCCGCGGCGCCACCGGCCTCGAACGGCGCCGCCGCACCGGCCATCGGATTCGAGGAAGCCGGGCTGGATGCACTCAAGGCCTGGTACGAGGCGATGGCGCCGTGCTGGCTCGCCATCCAACCGGCCCGGCGCCGTCGCCTCGTTCTGCAAAGTCACGTGTGGATCGCCGACCGCGCGCTCACCGATCCCGTCGACGGGCCGCGCCAGGCCGCGGCCGAGCTGGGTCGCGACGGCTCGCTGGCCCGCGCGCTGGAGCGGCTGGTGCCCCGGGGCGAGGCGGCCGCCTGGCAAAGCTGGATCGACATCGTCCGCGCCGACCTGGCCCGCGCGCTGACCCAGCCACCGGCCCGCCGCACGCAGGCGTGGGCCCGGTGGCTGTTCCTCATTCCCTATAGCCTGCCGGTCCCGCGGCGCGCGGTCGGCTCGGCCCGCTCCGTCTCCCCCGCGTGGACGGCGAAGCCCTGGAGGGCGAAGATGGAGGCCTAGGGGGCAAAGGGCACGACGTGCGGATCCTGGTCGTCGAGGACGAGCGGAAGGTCGCCAGCTTCATCCGCCAGGGGCTGACCGAGGAGGGTCACACCGTCGAGGTGGCGGCCGACGGCGCCACCGCGCTCGACCTGATCCTCGACGGCTCGCCCTACGACCTCGTCGTCCTCGACCTCATGCTGCCCCGCGTGGACGGCTTCGCGATCCTCAAGGCCGCCCGCGCCCGCCGGATCGTCACGCCGGTCCTGGTCCTCACCGCTCGCGACAGCGTGGCCGAGAAGGTGCGCGGCCTGGACCTCGGCGCCGACGACTACCTGACCAAGCCCTTCTCCTTCGACGAGTTCCTGGCCCGCGTGCGCGCGCTCCTGCGCCGGGGCGCGGCCGGCCCCGGCCCCGTGCTCCGCGTGGCCGACCTCACGCTCGATCCCGCCACCCGCGAGGTGCGCCGCGGCGCCCGGCGCATCGGCCTCACCGCGCGCGAGCACGCGGTGCTGGAGTACTTCCTGCGCAACCCCGGCCGCGTGCTCACCCGCCCGATGCTGGCCGAGCACGTGTGGGGGCTCGACTTCGATCCGGAGAGCAACATCGTCGACGTGTACGTCGGCTACCTGCGGCGCAAGATCGACGGCCCCGGCGAGCCGCGCCTGCTGCACACCGTGCGGGGCGCCGGGTACGTCCTCAGGAGCGAGACGGAGTGAGACGCGGTCCACTATCGGTCCACACGCGGCTCACGCTCTGGTACGCCGGCGCGCTGCTGGCGATCCTCGTCGTCATCAGCGTGCTGTCCTACTCGCTGCTGGCGTGGAGCCTGGCCCAGGACGTCGACCGTTCGCTGCTCGCCCTGGCCGGCGTCGTGCGTGACGCGCCCCGCGGCGACGCGTTCGACGAGGCCGAGTGGTGGCTGCGCGACCTGCTCGATCCCGAGCACCAGCTCGTCCAGCTCCTCGGCCCCGACGGACGCCTGCGGATGCGCTCGTGGCGCCTGCGCGACGACGTGCTGCCGCTGTCGCCGGACGCCCGCCGCAGCGTGGCGGCGGGCCGGGCCGTCTTCGAGACCGTGACGCTGCACGGGCAGCGCGTCCGCACCGTGGCCCTGCCGGTCCAGCGCAACGGGCGGCTGGTCGAGGTCGTGCAAGTCGGTGTCCCGCTGGCGCCGACCGAGCGCACGCTGCATCGCTGGATCGAGGCGCTGCTCGTGCTGGTTCCGCTCGGCGTCGGGCTGGCCGCGGCCGGCGGCCGCGTCATGGCGCGGGCGGCGCTGCGGCCGGTGGACGAGATGGCGCGCGCGGCGCGGCGCATCGACGCCGGGGCGCTGGCGCGGCGGATCACGGTCCGGGGCACCGGCGACGAGCTGGATCGCCTGGCCGAGACGCTCAACGGCATGCTGGCGCGGCTGGAGAACACGTTCGGCGGCATGCGCCGCTTCTCTGCCGACGCCGCCCACGAGCTGCGCACGCCGTTGACCGCGCTCAAGGGTACGCTCGAGGTCGCGCTGCGTTCCGACCGTTCGGGCGCCGAGTACCGCGCCGCGCTCGCCTCGGCGCTCGAGGAGGTCGAGCGGCTGGTACGGCTGGCCGAAGACTTGTTGTTGCTGTCGCGCTCGACCGCCGGGCCCGAGTCGCCCCGGGCGCGCGTGGAACTGGAGTCCCTCGTCCTCGACGTCGCCGACGTCGGCGCCCGCCTGGCCAAGGATCGCTCCGTCACCGTGCGGGTGGGATCGGTGGCGCCGGTGGCCGTGCTGGGCGACGCCGGCTCGCTGCGCCGAGCCCTGCTCAACCTCGTCGAGAACGGCGTGAAGTACACGCCGGCCGGGGGGCGAGTGGAGGTGTCCGTCGCCGCCGCCGCCGGCGAGGCCGTGATCGCCGTCGAGGACACGGGACCCGGCATCGATCCCCGCGACGCCGGGCGGATCTTCGAACCGTTCGTGCGTCTGGACGCCGCCCGTGACCGCGAGAGCGGTGGCAGCGGACTCGGCCTCGCCATCGCCCGCTCCATCGTCGTCGCTCACCGCGGCACGCTGGAGGTCGAGCGCCCGGCCGCCGGCGGCTCGCGCTTTGCGATCCGGCTGCCTGTCGCGTAGCCGGTTGGCTTGCTCGCCCGGCTAGAATGCGCTCGTGACGCTCCCGCGGGCGCTGGTCCTGATGCTCGTCGTGGTGGCGCCCGTCGCCGCCGCGCCGCCGGCGCCTCCGGCGGCATGGCTGCTCGATCAGGTCAAGACGCTGGCGGCTCCGGAGATGGAGGGGCGCGCCTCCGGCAGTCCCGGCGCCGCGCGCGCCGCTCGCCATCTGGCCGCCGAGTTCCAGCGGCTCGGACTGCGCCCGGGCGGCGACGGCGGCACGTGGCTGCAGGCGTTCACGGTGCCGACCGGCACCCGCCTCGGCGACGTCAACGCGCTGAGCCTGCTGGCTCCCGCGGCGCGCGCGCTGGCGCTCGGCCGCGACTTCGCCCCGCTTCCCGTGTCGGCCGAGGGCCGCCAGGAGGCCGAGGTCGTGTTCGCGGGGTACGGCATCACCGCGCCCGACCTCAACTGGGACGACTACGCCGGCCTCGACGTGCGCGGCCGGATCGTCCTGGTCCTCGAGCGCGAGCCCCGCCGCGCGGATCCCGGCGGACCGTTCCGGCGGCCGGACGCGTACCACTACTCGGAGCGCAGCCACAAGCTCATCAACGCGCGCGAGCACGGCGCGCTCGGCGTCCTGCTCGTCGCCGTCGCGCCCGGCGAGGCGCTGCCCTCGCTCACCGGGCACGCGCAATCCACGGGGATTCTCGCCGCCGCCGTCACCCCGGCCATCGGTGATGCGCTGCTGGCGCCGGCCGGCGTGGGCCTCGCCGCCGCCGCGGCGGCGGTCGACGCGGGCCCGGCGCCGCGATCGTTCGCGCTCCCCGGTGCGCGCGTCGCCTTGCGGGTGAGCCTCGTGCGCGAGCGCGGCCGCACGGCGAACGTGGTGGGGATCCTGCCCGGCCGCGACCCGCGCCTGCGGGAGGAGGCCGTCGTGATCGGCGCGCACTACGATCACCTCGGCCGCGGCGGCGAGGGCTCGCTGGCCCCCGACGCGGTAGGCGCCGTTCATCCGGGCGCCGACGACAACGCCTCCGGCGTCGCCGCCGTGCTCGGCCTGGTCCGGGCGTTCGCCGCGGCCGGCGGCGCGCCACGCACGCTCGTCTTCGTCGCGTTCTCCGGCGAGGAGATGGGCCTGCTCGGCTCCGCGCACTACGTCCGCCGCCCCGCCCATCCGCTCGAGCGCACGGTGCTGATGCTCAACCTCGACATGGTGGGACGCCTGCGCGAGCGCACGCTCTACGTCGGCGGGGTGGACAGCGCCGCCGGGTTGCGCGAGCTGGTGCAGGCGCAGGCGGGCGGGCTCACGCTCAGCCTGCGCGGCGATCCCTTCGGGCCGTCCGATCACGCGTCGTTCTACGCCGCCGGCCGGCCGGTGCTGTTCCTGTTCACCGGCGCCCACGCCGACTATCACCGGCCCGGCGACATGTGGGACAAGATCGACGCCGCCGGGCTCGCCGAGGTGACGGGCTTCGCCGCGCGGGTCATCGATGCGGTGGCCACGATCGCGCCGCCGCCGGCCTACGCCCGTGTGGCCGCGCGGCCCGGGTCGTCCGGCCGCGGTGCAGGGTACGGGCCGTTCTTCGGCGTCGTCCCCGAGTTCGGCGAGGGCGAGCGGCCCGGCGTACGCGTGGGCGGCGTGCGGGCGGGCAGCCCGGCCGACAAGGCGGGCGTGCGCCAGGGCGACGTCATCGTGACCTTCGGCGGCTTGACCGTGCGCACGCTGGAAGACTTCACGTTCGCGCTGCGCGGCCGCCGCCCGGGCGACCGCGTGGAGGTCACCGTCGTGCGCGAGGGCGCCGAGCAGCGGGTCGAGGCCGTGCTGGAGGAGCGGAAGTGACGCCGACGATCGGTCGTCGCGCCCTGCTGCGGCTGGGGGTGGCGGCCACCGCCGCGGCGCTGGCGCCGGGGCGCGCGCCGGCGGCGCCGGCGCCGCTCGACCCGCGCGAGGGCCGGCTGGCCACCCTGCGCCGCCTGACCTCCGGCGGCCAGAACGCCGAGGCGTACTGGGACGCGGGCGGCGCGCGGCTCATCTTCCAGTCGACGCGGCCGCCGTTCGACTGCGACCAGATGTTCACGATCAACGCCGACGGCACCGGCACGCGGCTGCTGTCGAGCGGGGCCGGGCGTACGACCTGTGGCTTCTTCTTTCCCGACGGGCGCCGGGTGATCTACGCCTCGACGCACGCGGGCGGCGCCGCCTGCCCGCCCCCGCCCGACCGCAGCCAGGGCTACGTGTGGCCGCTCTACTCGAGCTGGGACATCTTCGCCGCCGACGCCGACGGCGACAACCTGACGCGGCTGACCGACAATGACACCTACGACGCGGAGTGCGCGATCTCCCCCGACGGCCGCCGGATCGTCTTCACGTCGCTGCGCGAGGGTGACCTCGATCTCTACGTGATGGACGCCGACGGCCGCCACGCGCGCCGGCTGTCCGACGCGCCCGGGTACGACGGCGGCGCGTTCTTCTCGTGGGACGGGCGGTTCATCGTCTTTCGCGCTGCGCGGCCGGAGAGCCGCGAGGAGCTGGGGGAGTATCGCGCGCTGCTCGGCCGTGGCCTCGTGCGTCCGCGACGCCTGGACATCTATCTGATGAACGCCGACGGCACCGGACTCCGGCGCGTCACCCGGCTGGCCGGGGCGAACTTCGCGCCGTTCATGCATCCCAACGGGAGGCAGATCATCTTCTCGTCCAACCTGCACGATGCATCCGGCCGCAGCTTCGCGCTGTACCTGGTCAACGTGGACGGCTCCGGCCTGGAGCGAGTGACCTGGGCGGACGGCTTTGCGTCCTTCCCGATGTTCACGCGTGACGGCAAGCGGCTGGTGTTCTGCGGCAACCGCGGCGCCGCCGCCCCCCGCGACCTCGACGTCTTCGTGGCCGACTGGGACGATCGATGACGCGCGCCATCCGCGCGGCCGCCGCCGTCCTCGTCGCCGCCGTGCTGCTCTCGATGGTCGCCGGCGCGCAGGAGACGACGCCGGCCGGGTCGGGCTTCCGCGCCGAGACCGAGCCCGACCTGCTGGGCCGGCGCGGACGCGCGATCGTCGGCTGGCTCTACAACGACGGCGCGTCCGCCGTCGGCAACGTCCGCCTGCGCGTGGAGGTGCTGGACGGCGGCGGCCAGACCGTCGCCAGCGGCGAGGCGTACGTCTACGGCAACGTGCCCGCCCACGGCCGCGCCTATTTCTTCGTGCCGGTGCCGAGCTACGGCGACCGCTACCGCGTCACCGTGTTGCGCTACGACCGCCTCGAGATGCAGTGATCGCCGGGCGGACCTCCAGGGTCACGGCGGTGGTTCTTTACTCGCTCGAGCGTCCCGAGCCCGCGGGCGCTGACCACGACCAGGCCGACGTGCGATGCCGCGACGGCCCCGACAAGGATGTCGACGGGATGCCCGATGAGCACCTCGCGCTCGATCTCCACCGCGCCGGATCTCGGTCTACGAGGAAGCCGGCGGCACTGGGCTGGCCTCACGCTTTCGGGCGGGTGCGCCGCCCACGTGCCCGTCCGACTCGGGCGCGGTCTATCTCCGCGATCACCTCGCCGCCGAAGAGCAGGATGACCGCGGCGGCCTCCAGCGTGAGCAGCACGACGATCGCGGCGGCCATCGCCCCATAGATCAGGTTCACCATCGACAGCTTGGCGAAGTACCACACCATGACATGGCGGGTCACCTCCCACAGCACGGTCGCGGTGACGCCCCCGACCAAGGCATGCCCGAAGCGAATCTGCCCCACCGGCAGCACCATGTAGAAGGCGGTCAATAGCAGGGCAAGCCCGACGACGCCCAGCAGGTAGAGCACCGCGCCGGACAGACCCGCCGGGGGCCACGTATGCCCGAAGACGCGCACCGCACGGACCGCGTGGAGCGCACTGCTGATCACCGTGATCAGCAGGAGGCCCACGCCGATCAGCATCATGAAGAGATACGGGAGGAGCACCGACACGAGGAAGTGCCTGTGCTGCGTCACCGTGCGGTGGTAGAAGATGATCGCCATGGCGCTCTCGATCACGGTGAAGGCCGTCGAGCTGAAGAGGACGAGCGCCAGCAGCCCGACGATCCCGACCACCTCGCGGTGGGCCAGAAAGGTCTCGACCTGCTCGGTCACGATCGCGGCCTGGCTGGGGATCACGAGCTGGAGATTCGAGGCGACGGTCTCGAGCAGCCGATGCTCGTCGACGACGTGCGACAGGCCCACCAGCAACACCACGAACAGCGGCACGATCGCCAGCAGCGTGTAGTAGGCGACCGCGCCGGCCAGGAGAAACCCCTGGCTCCGGCGGAAGCCGGACACGACGCGCCCACCGAAGGCGAACAGCGATCCCTTCAATGATGCTCCGCCGCTTCTGCCGCCTCCACCTCAGATGGATCGACGGCACGGGTGCCCCCCCAGACTGGCCTCGCCTTGCCGCAGGATCGTCGAGCCACTCGATCGCGCCAAGCGCGACTCAAATCACGCCGAAGTGCCGAAGCGCCTCTTCGATCGCCTCACGCTTTTCGGGCGGGCACGGCGCGATATCACGATCGCGACCCACCCGGTTCGCCCCACGCAGCGTCGGTATACCGTGAACCTCCTTGACATGAGCGATCCAACCCGTTTTCGGGATGAAGCCGTGGTGACGCTGCACGAACTTCTGAATCTCGGCGTCCGTGGCCATTTCCTACCCTCCACGGTCGTACCCTCCTGCACGAGGGGGACCTATGATGCTGGCGTGCGCATCAGTCGTCGGCGGCTGCGCGAGGGATTGCCGGCGTGGAGTCGCGAGCGCGTGGACGAACCAGCCGGCAT
>JBGPZN010000074.1:0-10706 GCA_041493815.1 Methylomirabilia bacterium | reverse complement strand
GATCCACTCGCTGCTCGGCGTCACCCCGCAGAAGCTCTCCGCGAAGATCGACCGGCTGTTTGCCGCGCTGGGGCCGGCGATCACCTTCGGGCCCCGCGCCGGGATTCAGCAGTTGAACGGCCGCCTCGTGCTGGTCTTCCTCTACCAGTTCACCGACCCCGTGACGGCGGCCGTGCGCAGCATGCTCCTCTGCTTCGATGAGGGCCGGTGGTTCACCTGTCAGACGCCCGACCTGGCCGGCAACCGTGTCGTGGACCTGCTCACCCTCACGATCAAGGGATTCCCCGAGGTCTTCGGCGTGGACCGCGCCGGCTTCACCTATCGGATCTTCGCGCGGTCCACGGATACGCCGGCCGGGACCATGACCGTGCGCGGCAAGCTCTACGACCTAGGCGCCCCGACCGAGGGCCACGAGGGCAAGCGCATCGGCCTCGATCTCTCCGCGCCGCCCACAACGGTCATCGCGCCGATCACGCTCACCCTCGTGAGTGAGCAGCGGACGGCCCCGACGTCCATCACGTTTGAAAAGTTCCTGCCCGTGGGCGACGACCTGCTGGGGCTGCGCTATGCCTTGCTCCGCACGGCGGCGCCCCTGACCGGCGAACGGCTCGGCTGGACCCTGCAGGTGCCGTGCGCCTCCGGCGTCGCGCTCGAGGCCGTCCATCTCGAGCACGCGCCAACCGGAGACTGGAACGTCGTCGATCCCGCCGTCGCGCACCTGCTGTGGCTGAATGACCAAGCGGTGCTGGTGGACTGGCGCAACACGCCGGCCGGCGTGCTCGTCGGCGGCTGGCTCGGCTGATGCCGCCCCTGCAGATCCCGTTCGCCTTCGCGCCCTCGACGGTCGCCAATCCGCCGATCCTGGCCAACCTCGACACCGACCTGAATACCGTCGCGGCCTACGTGAACGCGCGCACGCCCGGCGTCGGCCTGCTGGCCAACCGCCCCGCCGCCGGCAACAACGGCGCCGAGTACCTCGCCACCGACGTGCAGGGCGGCACCCTCTACGTGGACGATGGCGCCGTCTGGAACCAAGCCGCCGCGGCCGTCACCCAGCAGGCGCCGTCCAATACGACCACCATCTTCGCCGCCTTCTACCTGGCGACACTGTGAGGCCCCCGATGCGTCCACGGCTCTACGATCCCTACGGCCGACCGCTGGCGCGATCGCGCGCCACGCTGCACGCGCTGCCGCCCGGGTTTCAGCAGGCGGTCGACGAGCGCCGCGCCCACTGGCGTCGCCTCGCCGCCAAGATGCCGGAGCGCTTTCACTGGATCAACGGCGAGCCCGTCCCGATCCTCGGCGGCGCGGCGGCCAATACCTCGCCGCTGTTTGCCCTGGTCCCGAACATCGGCTTCGGCACCGTCACCGCCGCGAACACGGCGACCGACGGCACGGGCACCGTCACGACCATCTTCACCGCCGGCACCAACGGCTCGCGCGTGGACCGCGTTCGCCTCGTGCCGCTGGGGACCAACGCGGCCAGCAAGGCGTACATCTTCATCAATAACGGCGGGGCGCAGGGCACGGCCGCGAACAACGCGCTGCTCATCGACATCCCGCTGCCCATCACCACCGCCTCGAACACGCTGCTGATCGGCGCCCCCGTCGAGATTGCGGTGGCGTGGCCCCTGAAGGCGACGTTCGTCATCAACGTCACCCTCGCCACCGCCGTCGCCGCCGGCTGGAAGTTCACCGCGATTGGGGGGGACTACTGATGCGCGAGAGCTTCGTCGGCTTCCCCGAGCTGGACCTGCCCGCGCCGCGGGTCATCCTCGCGCGCGGGCGCTTCTTCCCGCAGTTCTCGGGGCAGATCCTCGCCGCCGCCTCGACCACCCACCTGGTGCGCCTGCCGCCCACGCAGGGCGTCGTGGAGATCCTCGCGGGGGGCATCTTCAATCCCAACGCCGCCTCCGCGGCCTCGGTCGCGCTGGCGGCGCGCATCGGCGGCACCACCGTCGGGCAAGCCATCCTCAACACCGATGCCGTCGACAACGATACGATCACCGTGCGCAGCATCGCCGCCAACACGCCGGGGCTGCTCAAGCTCACGCTCTGGCCGGATCTGCAATTGCCCGGGCTGGTGAGCCTGGGCGTCGGCCAGGGCGGCGTTATCACCCTGCCGGTCAACGGCGCCTTCCTCACCAACGCGATGCGCCTGACGCCCACCACGACCGCCAACGTCTTCGACGGCCCGCTCGAGCTGTCGATCATCCAAACGGGCACCGGGGCGGCGTTCGCGCTAGACTTCGTGCGCGTGGTCGAGTATCCCGAGCCTGAGCGACTGCCCGCCTAAGGAGGCGACGACGATGGCCGAGGTGACGCGCGAGTGGCACAAGATCGAGTTCCTCTCGCCCGGCGTGCTCCACGACGACACGGACCCCGCCAAGGGCTACAAGCCCGCGGAGCGCCTCGGGCACGGCTACTACGTGGTCGAGAACGGCCACGTGGTCGCGCAGGTGGACGAGCAGGGCGCCGCGCTCGACATGACGCGCCTGCACGAATGCAAGATCGTCCAGGTGCTCACGGTCTCCCCGTTCGCCGCGCCTGAGGCGCCGTAGCGGCCCGCGCTCAATGGCCCTGGCTGACCCGCTCGACGAGCGTGGTGTCCGCACCGCCTTCGACTACCTCGGCGGGCGCCAGCCGCTGAGCGGGCCCCGCCTGTCGCTGGGAACCGGCACCGGCGGCGGCGCCCCCGGCGCGCCGGTGACGCCCGGCGCGGGGGATCGCGGAGCGCCGGGCTCACACGCCGCGCTGGTCCGCCTGCTCTCCAAGTCGGGTCAGGGGGCGCAGGGCATCGACGACCTCATGCGCGACATCGGCGGCGGCGGCGAACCCGGCGAGGGCGGCTCGGGGCCCGGCACCGGCCCCGGCGCCGTCACCGGCATGGACCCCAGCACCTTCGGGTCGTTCCTCAGTTTCGCGTTGGGCGCCGTCCCGTTCGGCGGGATCCCCGGCTTCGCGGTGTCGCAGGCTGGGCGCATGGGCGCCATCCCCACCGATCTCACGGTACAGACCGAGCAGGGCCCGCAGGGCGCCATCCCGGCGGGCCGGGCCGGGATGCCGGGCGGCCCACTCGGCAGCGCCGCTATCAACATGGTCGGCAGCTTCCTGGCGTCCATCCTCGGGATTCCCGCGGCCCTCACGGGCCCGGTCGGTCGCGCGGTCTCGCTGGCGCTCTCGGGCTCGCCGCAGCACTTCACGCTCTCGCCCGAGATGGCCGCTCAGATCGGCCCGTTCAACACGCAGCAATTGCAGGCCCTGCTCGCAGACCCCATCACGACGACCATGATCCGGGAGGCGCTCGTGCCGGTCTTCACGCCCTCGCCCAACGACGCCATCTCGCCGCACGGGCCGCACTCGATCGGCTTCAGCGCGTCGATGAGCCAACTGTCCGGTGTTCTCTCCGAGGCCGGCATCGCCATCACGGCGAACAATATGGACGCGGCGGGCAAGCTGTCGAACTCGCAACTCACCAGCCTCCGTGCCCAGGGCCGGGAGGCGCTGCGAGAGGGCATCAGGAGCTACGCGCGGGGTGGGGAGCTCGAGGGGGACCCGACGGGTCCAGCCGGCGTCGCGAACACAGACCCGCAGGCGGAAGCCGTCGAAGGGGCCACCGAATCCGGCGGCGCAACCGGACTTGGCGACGAGGCTGGCAATGCCGCGGCGGCAGCGGCAGCAGCAGCAGCAGCAGCGGCGGCGGCGGCGGCGGAATCCGAGGGCGGCGGCGGCGGCAGCGGCCCCGGCCCGGGCGGGGGGCCCTCGGGTCCGGGCGACGCCGGAGACACGTGATGCCCGTCGTCGATCCGCACGCCTGGGAGCACCTGCAGTTTCGTGAGGCCAACGCCTTCGTGGATTTCCTGGGGCAGCACGCCTTGTGGCATCACGCGCTCGACGTCAGGGTGCGCCAGCTCGGCGGCGTGCCCTATCCCTCGCTGCCGCTGGGCGACGGGGGCAGCGCGTTGTCGCTGCTCGCACCGGAGGCGCGCGACGCGCTCGACGAGGAGCAGTCGTGGGAGCGGCTGCACGCCCTGCAAGCCTCGTGGCACACGGTGCATCAGCAGGCCCACGACGGCGCGGCGGGCGCGCTCATCCTCGCCGAGCCACCCGATCTGGAGTCCTACGATCTGACCGAGGGCGATCAATTCGTCACGTGGATCTTCATTCACGCCCAGGAGCACATCCGCCTGCGCGTCGCGAGCGGGCTGTGAGGGTGGAGGCTGCGGGCCTGGCTCGCCCAGGCGCCGGGCGACAGTTGCCGCATGGATCTGGCCCGACGACCGTAGAGGTCACGAGGGAAGATGCCCACCGATCCCCGCCATGCGTGCTTGGTCGTGAGCGTGGGTTCGTCCTGCGCCACGCCGCCGCAGCCGCTGGGGCAGTGTACGCCCGCGCGCGGGCGTGTGGTAGGGTCGTGACGCCAGGAGAGCACCACGATGCCTGACCTTGAGTGGCCGGACTTTCCTGACCTCCCGATCCCCGACTTCGGTGGCGGGGGGGGTGACCCGATCGACCCGGGCCCCCTCATCGACCCGGGGGGCGTCGACCTCGGCGGCGGCGGCGGCGGCGGCGGCGGCGACGGGGGCGGCAGCGGGTTCGGCGACTTGGCCGGTAGGGTCATCGGCGGTGTCGGCCGTGCCGCGGGCAAGGTCGGCGCGGGGCTCGGCAAGGAGTTCACCGACTCCCCCCTGAGCGCGTTCGCCAAGACGCTCGGTCTCGGCGCCACCGGCTACAACTTCATCAACCAGGGCCGCATGGCCAGCCAGATGAACGAGCAGGCCAAGCGCATCAAGCAGGGTCAGGACGCCGCGCGCGCTGCCGCCGCCCCCGCGATCGCCGCCGGCACGGCGGACGTGAACCGCGCGCAGGCGGGCAAGCTGCAGCCCGCGATGGAAGCCTCGATCGCGCAGTGGGTGGAGAAGGCCAAGGCCGACGTCCAGGCGCGGTTCGCCCAGATGGGGCTGGGCAACTCCTCGCAGATCCAGAGCGCGCTGGCCCAGATCGACCAGGCGGCGCTGGCGATGCGCGGCCAGTTGCTCCAGGGCGAACAGGCGGGCGGCATCACGGCCCTGCAGACCGGCGTGTCGGCGGGCCGCGCGGAGGCCGAGGTAGGCGCCCAGCAGCAGCAGATGCTCGCCCAGCTCATCGCCGCCGCCAATCGCCAGTTGGGCCTGCTCGGCGGCAGCCAGGGATGACCGAGCGCGCGCGCGCGCTGGTCTACGTGCGCGGCCTCTATGGTCGCTACGCCGCGGGCCTCGCGAGCGGGCGCTTGCCTCATCGCATTGAGGTGTTCTATCGCAACCGGCGGCGCCACCTCGGGTACGACCTCGAGATCATGCAGGCCGAGGGCGACGAGGGGGCCGCGATCGCGCGCACGTGGTGCCGCGTCGGGGGCGTATGAGGGCGCGCGTGCTGACCGGCCGCGGCGCCGCGATGTTCTGCACCTACCACAAGGGCTGCGGCGCGCTCCCGACGCACCGGATTCGGTACGTCTACCCGACCTACGTCATCACGTTCGGCGCGTGCCACCTCCACGCGACGCGCTACGGCCGTGGCTGACCTGACGGTCGACACGCCTGCGCTGCAGACGCGCGGTGTGTTCGAGGAGCAGGGGCCGTCGGACCTCTCGCGGTTTGCCTCCGGGCTGCCGGGCCTCATGCCCACGCCCGAGACCGCGACGAGCCGCTCCGAGGCGACGCTGGCCAAGCGTGCGACCGCCACCGAAAAGCTCGCGACGTCCTACGAGACCGGCGCCGACGAAACACAGCGGGCGCTGGACGACGTGCGGCAGACCCAGGACGCGCAGGCCAAGGCGCGCGGGGCGGCGAAGCCTCCCGCGCTCGACCTGCCCTCCGCGCCGCGGGCCGCCGCGCGGCCCTTCCTGCAGCCCGGCGATAGCTGGCTCAGCCAACTGAACGCGGTCCTGCTCGGCGTGGGCCAGTTGGGCATGCAGATGCACGGCGGGCGCGGCGGCGCCATCGCGGCGACCGCGGCGATGAAGGGCATGCTGGAGGGCTGGAGCGAGGGCGACGCCGGGCGCGTGAAGCGCGAGTATGAGGAGTGGAGCGCCAACAGCGAGCGCCTCCTCCGGCAGCACAAGGCGCAGCGCGAGGGCTACCAGGATCTGCTCACCGAGCAGCACCAGACGATCGAGGAAAAGCTGCAGGGCATCCGCCTGCGCGCGGAACTCACCGGCCACCGGGCGCTGGCCGACGTCGCGCGCCTCGGCAATCTCGACGCCACGCTCAAGCAACTGCAGCACGACGAGGGGATCGAGCTGGAGATCGCCAAGGCCAACCGCCAGATGGCGCAGTGGTACGCCGAGGCGCAGCGCCACGAGCGCGACTACCTCGCCGCGCAGGCGCACCGCATCGAGACGGAAGCGCGGGCGCGCGAAGCCAGTGCGCGCGGCGCGGCCGAGGGCCAGCGCTCGGAGCGGCGGCTGACCTTGAGCGGGGAAGCCGGCGCGCGGTCGGAGCGGAAGCTCAAGCTGATGGAGGACACCTCGCAGAACGTCATCAAGCTCGAGCAGCAGGAGATCGCCTTCTCCCAGAGGCTCGACAATATCGGCCGGGTCCGCGACGCGATCGCGCTGCTCGACAGCGAGGGCATCTTGCCCAAGGGCGCCACCTTCATCGACAAGGGCGCGGCGGCGATCGTGCTGCAGACCAAGCCGGGCCGCCAGGACATCGCCAACGCCGTGCAGACCATCCAGCGCCTGGGCACGCCGATCCTCGTCGGCACCGAGGTGTCGCTCGGGATGACCGGCCAGGTCTTGCGACTCAAGGCGATCGGTGAAGCGGAGGCCGCCAACGTCGCGGGCATTCCCAAGAGCTTCTGGGACCAGTTCCTGCCGGCCGCGGAGCGCCACCTGCAGGCGCAGCGCGACATGGTGCGCCGCCACCTTGAGGCGATCGGCCGCACGGCGCCCCGCGAGGATTTTGAGATCCTGAGCACGACGCCCTGATGGCCTCCTCACAAGTGCGCGTCCCCGACGGCTCGGTCATCACGGTGGAGCACGAGGCCGGCGCCACGCCCGAGGCGATCAAGGCCCTCGCGCGGCAGCGGCACGCCGCGCCCCCGCCGCGCCCGGAGCCCAGCGTCTCGGCGGCGCCGTCCGACGTGGTGGGCCGCGCCAAGGAGTTTCTGACGCGCGAACCGCCGGCCGGCGCGCGCACGGGCGTCTCGCGGGCGCTGTTCGGCGAGCGGATCGGCTCCGTCGACGTGC
The DNA here is from genome assembly GCA_041493815.1 of Methylomirabilia bacterium. Lineage (GTDB taxonomy): Bacteria > Methylomirabilota > Methylomirabilia > Rokubacteriales > CSP1-6 > AR5. Next base: position 3,478 of record JBGPZN010000074.1, on the reverse strand, counting down.
CGGGCCGTGTCGTTCGCGCGGCGGGCGATCTCGTCCTGCCGGGCAACGTCCCCGAAGCGGCGCGCACGGCGGCCACGCTGCCGATCGGCGGCGGCCTGCTCACGGGTCCGCTCATGCGCACGGGCGCGGGCGCGCTCGCGGGCGCCGCCGCCAGCGCGGCCCAGGGCAAGGAGGGCTGGGGCGTGGGGGGCGAGGGCGCCCGCCAGGGCGCCAGCCAGCTCGCGGGCGAGATCCTGCCCGGCCTGCTCCGCTTTGGTCTCACGCAGCGCGCGGCCCGGCCACTGCTCGCCGCGAGCGCCGCGAGGAGTAAGCACGACACGGCGATGCACGAGGCGGTGACGACGCTCGAGGAGCGCGGCTACAAAGCCGACGTCGCTGCCCGGCGCACCACGGACGCCGCGGCGCTCGCCGAGGCGCGCGCGCAGCACCAGGCCAACGCACAGCGCATCAAGCAGCAGCACGAGGCGATCGAGACGACGCGCACGCGCCAGTACAAGAGCGCGGAGGACGCGAAGGCGGCGCGCCACGCCGCCGACGTGGAAGCGGCCACGGCGACGCACACGACCCAGGTGCGCGGCTACCAGGAGCAGGGCGCCGCGTCGATCGCCGACGCCTTCAAGAAACAGGTGCCGGCGTGGGAGGGCTTCGCCTCCACCGAGCGCGGCCTGCTCGGCATGGTGTACGGCAAGGGCCAGCGCCTGCTCAGCCAGCGCTTCGACGAGGCGCTGCGCGACGTCGTGCGCGGGGCGACAGGCCGGCCGATCAAGGTGCGCGCCAGCGACGCCGGCGCGCTCGGCATCGGGACCGTCGGCTCGGTGGATGCGGCCGAGGGCCAGATCGCGCACGTCTTCGTCGATGCCGCCGTCGCGGCGCAGGCCGTCACTGGACGCTGGCGTCGCGACCCCGGTCTCTATCGGCGCGTGGTCGGCGCGCTGGACGAGGCGGGCATCGGCGATCCGGCCGCGCGCGCCGAGTACAAGGCCGGGCAAGCGTTGATCCAGTTCGCCGACCGGACGCAGATGCTCAAGGGCGAGCGGTTCAATCCCGAGGCCGCGCGCGCGGGCTTCACCAAGCTCAAGGTCGTGGACGAGCTGCGCCGCCGCGGCGAGGGCGACATCTTCGAGGGGCCGATCGCGGCAGCGGTGCGGCGCCCCGCGCCCGAGTTGCGCCTGCCGGCCGAACCCGCGGCCGGCCGGCCGCCGCGCCCGCTGGCGGCGCCGCTCATTCCGCCCTTCCGGCGCCCGCGGCCGTCGCCCGAGATCGCGCCGCCGATGGTGCGCATCGCGCCCGGCGTGCCGGCACTTCCCGAAGGCGTGAAGACGCGCAAGCTGCCGAACCTCGGTTTCTGGGAGGGCGCCGCGCTCGCGGAGATCCCCTTCCTCGTCGCCGGCCTGGCGACGGGCCAGCATCACCTGACCGGCTATGGCATGCCCGCCGCCGCGGGCGGCCTGCTCGCGCGGGGGCTGCGCAACCGCACGATCGCCACCGAGGCGCCGCTCTCCCCGCTGTCCTCGTTCGCCACGCGCGTGCTGCCCCAGGTCGGCGCGCAGCAGACCTCGCGCGCGCTGGAGGCCACGCGATGACCGAGCCGCGCCGCGTCCCGCACCCGCCCGTCACGGTGCAGCAGCAGCGCGACAAGCTGGCCGCGCTCAACGCGGAGATGCAGCACGTGGGCGACGAGCCGCCCCCGCCCGAGGATCCCAAGCCGCTGAAAGCGCCGTTCGAGGACGTGCTCGAGGACGAGATCCGTGAGCTGCTCGACTTGGACTACTCGACGCTCCCCGCCAATCAGCGGCACTACCTGCTCCGCGCGGGCGTCGCCTTGTGGGCGGCCAAGAACGACAAGGGCCCGGTGTTCGGCGCGGACCTAGACAAAGAGGAGGGCGGCGTGTGAAGCGCTGGCTCGCCGCGCTGCTCGTGATCCTCCCTTTCTCCGCTGGCGCCCAGATGGTCGCGCCGCAGCCGTGCGCCCAGAGCCTGGCGTGCCTGCAGCAGCGGGTGCTCGACCTGAAAGAGTATCGGGAGTGGCTGGAAGACCAGCTCGCGCTCGCGAAGGCGCTGCTCCAAGCCAAGGAGGCCGAGCTCGCCGGGCTCCGGGCGAAGGGGCCCGCGGAGGTGCCGTCGCCGTGAACGGCCTGCCGCTGTGGGCGAAGGTGGTCAGCGTCATCGGCTTCCCGATGCTCGTCGCCCTGATCTTGCTGGGGATGCTCACGGGCTACGTCGCCTCGCCGATCACCGCGACCGCCGGCGCGCTCGTGAAGCACGTCGAGTCCGACGCCGTGCGCACCCGCATCCTGCGGGTGATGTGCCGACACTTCGCGACGTCCTCCCGCCAGAACCCTGACGACTGCGACGTGCGGGAATGAAGCCCGCGCGCTGCCCGTGGTGCTTGCGGCGCACGGTGCGCTATAGTCTGCTCCTGAGCGCGTGGGTCTGTCGATGCGGGTGGACCGGCCGCGCGCCGGCGGCCAAGGAGGCGGTGTCATGAAAAGCGCGTGGGCGATCCTGCTCATCAGCGGCCTGACGGACTTCATCATCTCGTTCGGCAACGCCCTCGTCGCCGCGATGGTGGAGGGCAAGACGGGCGAGCTGCCGGGCGCGCCGAGCCTGCTGATCGCCAGCCTCGGCGCGCTGGTGGCCCTGGCGCGCACGATCCAGCAGGGCCTCAAGGCGTCGGTGCCCAACGCGGCGCAGTTGCTCAGCGGTCAGGAGGCGCCGAAGTGAGATGCCGCGCCCGCGCGGCCCTGGCCGCGCTGCTGCTGGCCGGCTGCGCCACCGGGGGCGGCCCGGCGCCGCGCGTCGCGCCCGCCCGAGATCACGCCGCGGCCTTGCGGGCGTTCACCGTGATGGACCTCGAGGCCGCGGTGAAGCTCGCAGTCGCGGGCCAGGACGACGCCGCGCTGATGTGCTACCAGTTCGTGCTGGAGGAGGTCAGGAAGGCGCAGGCCGCCACGCGCGCGGCCGTCGGCAGCGACACGCCGGGCCCGGTCTCCGTCATCCAGAAGTTTCGCAACGGCCTGCACGGTCCCGCCGAGAGCACGTCGCGGACGTTCTTCGGCCGCCTCGATCTGCACTGCGCCTCGTACCGGACCAGCGTCGAGATTGACCTCCTCCGGGGGGCGATGATGGGGGCCGCCGTCGCGGGCGGTGACGTGGCCGCGCTGCTGCCGGCGCTCAAGGCGCTCGCGCCGGTGCTCGGGCTGTCGCTGCCGCCATGAGAGCGTACATCGGCACCAAGATCGTGCGCGCCGAGCCGATGGAGGACGTGACCTTCTCGTTGAAGATCCGGTCCCTCGACAACGTGGTGGTCCTCGGCGACGGCCACGGGCGCGCCGGCTACCTCGTCGTGTACGAGGACGGCTATGAGAGCTGGTCGCCGAAAGACGTCTTCGAGCGCTGCTACCGGCTGGTCACCGATGCCGAGGCCAACCTCGTCATCCGAGAGGACACCCCATGACGCGCACCGCCCTCGTGATGG
>JBGPZN010000647.1:0-2027 GCA_041493815.1 Methylomirabilia bacterium | reverse complement strand
TCTATCGGCGTCGCCTCGGTCCGGCGCTCATGCCGTACGTGTTCATCGCGGTCGACTGCCTGATCCTGGCCGCGGTGCTCATCGTGCCCAATCCGTTCGCGTTGGCTCCGATGCCCCTCCCGATGCCGTTCCGCTACGCGAACTTCCTCTTCTTCTTCGTGCTGCTCATGCAGATGACTTTCTCCTTCCGGCCGTCCCTGGTGCTGTGGACCGGCGCCTGCGGCGCCGGCGCCTGGACGCTGGCCTTCCTGTGGGTGCGGAGCCATCCCGGGGTCATCACCGATCCCGCCGACCGGCCGGATGCGACGGCCGCGCTCGCCGCCTACTTCGACCCGAACTACCTGTCGGTGCTGAAGTACCAGTACGAGATCGTCGTCTTCCTGCTCGTCAGCGCCGGCCTCGCCCTTTTGGTCTGGCGCTCGCGCAGCCTCGTCGCCGAGCGGGCCGAGGCCGAGCGCGAGCGGGGCAACCTCGCCCGCTACTTCTCGCCCAAGGTCGTCGAGGTGCTCGCCGAGCGCGACGAGCCGCTCGGCCGCGTACGCCGCCAGGCGGTGGGCGCGCTCTTCGCGGACCTGGTCGGCTTCACCACGCTGGCCGAGGACATGACGCCCGAGGAGGTCATGGCCATGCTCCGCGCCTTCCACGGCCGCATGGAGGACGAGGTGTTCCGCCACGGCGGCTGCCTGGAGAAGTTCATCGGCGACGCGCTGCTCGCCACCTTCGGCGTGCCTGACGTCGGCGTGCGCGACGCCACCGATGCGCTGGCCTGCGCGCGTGGCATGCTGGCGGCCCTCGGCGAGTGGAATCGCGAGCGCGAAGCCGAGGGCCTGATGCCGCTGCGCATGGGCGTGGGCCTGCACTACGGCCAGGTCGTCCTCGGCGACATCGGCAGCCGGCGCAGCATGGCGTTTGCCACGGTCGGCGACACGATCAACGTCGCCAGCCGGCTGCAAGCCTCCACGCGCGAGCTGGACGCGACGATCGTGGCCAGCGGCGCCCTGGTGGCGGCCGTCGAGGGCGAGGCCGCCGAGGGCGCGCTCCTGGGAGGCCTGACGAGTCGGGGCTCGCAGGCGCTGCGCGGGCGCGACACACCGATCGACGTCTGGGCCGAGTAGCCCTCGGCAACAGAACTTTACAATCCACACACACGCCCTTCACGCGCGGCGTCGATCCTCGTTCACAGAGGCCGGCCAAGCCGGCCCACAAGGAGGACGACATGTTGAGTCGACGGACGATCCTGGGGTCGGTGGCGGTGCTGGGGGTGGGGCTGGTCACGGCGGCGGCGGCGTTCGCGCACGGCGGCGGCCTCGGCCGGCCGGCCATGATGAAGCGCTTCGTGTCGGCCATGATCGACGACGCGCTGGCGCCGGCGAACGTCACGCCGGAGCAGCGCACGCAGATCTACGCCGCGCGCGACCGTGCTTTCGCGACGCTCGAGGCGCACCGGCAGACCCGCGGCGCGCACATGAACGAGGCGCTCGCGCTCTTCGAGTCCGACGTGGTCGATCCCGGCCGCGTGGCCACGTTCCGCGCGCAGCGCGAGGCCGAGCACCGGCAGGTGGCCGACGCGATCAGCCAGGCCATCACCGAGGTCCACGACGTGCTGGCGCCCGCCCAGCGCAAGGCGGTCGCCGACTGGGTACGCGCCAACCGCCCCGGTCACGGAGGCTGAGCGCGGTACTGTACCGGGCATGACCGGCCGCCGTCAGGCTGCCCTCCTCGTCGAGGACGATGCCCGCCTGGGTGCGATGGTGTCCGAGTACCTCGGGCGCCACGACCTGGACGTCACCGTCGTCCCCGACGGCGAGCGCGGCCTGGCGGCGCTGCGCCGCGGACGCTTCGACGTGGTGCTGCTCGACGTGATGCTGCCCGGCGTCGACGGCTTCGAGGTGTGCCGCCGCATCCGCGCCGCGCCCGAGTGGGCGGCGCTGCCGGTCCTCATGCTGACGGCGCGCGGCGAGGACGTCGACAAGATCGTCGGCCTCGAGCTGGGCGCCGACGACTACCTGGCCAAGCCCTTCAATCCC
>JBGPZN010000496.1:0-2836 GCA_041493815.1 Methylomirabilia bacterium | reverse complement strand
GGAACGGTGCTGGCCTCCATCCGCGAGGACGCGCCATCGGCAGCGCCGAGGCCGGCTGTCGCCGCCCCGCTTGCGCCGGCCGGGGCTGCCGCGGCGCCGGGGATGCCGGTGGCTCCGCGACCGGGCCCAGGCACGCGCGTGCGCGTCTCGCCGCTCGCCCGGAAGCTCGCGGCCACGCTCGGCATCGATCCCACCACGCTGCGCGGCACCGGCGCGGGTGGGGCGGTCACGCGCGAGGACGTCGAACGCGCCGCCGGCGACCGCCGCCCGGGCGCGGTGCCGGCGCCGGCCCCGGCGGCGCCGGCGCGCCCGCGCATGGACGTCGCCCGGATGCGCCAGAGCATCGCAGCCGCCATGGCCCGCTCCAAGCGCGAGATCCCGCATTACTACGTCGCGCATACGATCGACCTGCACCGGGCGCTGGTGTGGCTCGCCGAGGAGAACGCGCGGCGCCCCGTGACCGAGCGATTGCTCTACGGCGTCCTGCTGATCAAGGCCGTCGCCCTCGCGCTGCACGAGGTGCCCGAGCTGAACGGGGTGTGGCGGGGGGACCGTGTCGAGCCGAGCGCCGCCGTCCACGTCGGCGTGGCCATCTCGCTGCGCGGCGGCGGCCTCGTCGCGCCCGCGTTGCACGACGCGGACGGCCAGCCGCTCGGGGCGCTGATGGGCGCATTCCGCGACCTGGTCCAGCGCGCACGCGGCGGTGGCCTTCGCAGCTCCGAGCTGACGGACGCCACGATCACCGTGACGAGCCTCGGCGAGCAGGGTGTCGAGAGCGTGCTCGGCATCGTGTACCCGCCCCAGGTCGCCATCGTGGGATTCGGGCGCATCGTCGAGCGACCGTGGGTCGTCGACGGCGCGGTCCTGCCGAGGCCGGTCATGACCGCGACGTTGTCCGCCGACCACCGGGTCAGCGACGGTCACCGCGGCGGCCTGTTCCTGGCCGCGGTCGAGCGGTTACTCCAATTGCCGGAGCGGTTGTGATGGCCGACGAGCTCCGCGCCGCGGTGCTCCGGGTCCTCGGCGACATCGCGCCCGAGGCCGACCTGGCCTCGCTGCGGCCCGACGTCGCGTTTCGCGAGCAACTCGACCTCGATTCGATGGATCTCCTGAACTTCGTCGTCGGGCTCCACGCCGCGCTTGGCGTGGAGATCCCCGAGGCGGACTATCCCAAGCTCGCCACGCTCGATGCCTGCGTCGAGTACCTGGCGTCGAGGAGATGATGATGAAGCCGTTGCCCCATCGGTACTCGGCCAGGATCGCGGGCGGCCCCGCCGGTTACGCCACCCTGTCGAGTGGCGGCGTGCCCGATCTGCGAACGGCGCCTCCGCTCGACTTCGACGGACCGGGCGACGCCTGGAGCCCCGAGCAGCTGCTGCTCGCCGCCGTGGCGTCCTGCTTCCTGCTGACGTTCCGCTCGGTGGCGCAGGCCTCGCGCCTGGAGTTCGTGTCGCTCTCGGTCGACGCGGAGGGCGTCGTCGATCGCGTCAACAGCGTCACGCGCTTCACGGAGATCGTGCTGCGCCCCCGCGTGGCCCTGCCGGCAGGTGCGGACTGGGTGCGTGTGCAGCGTGCGCTCGAGAAGGCCGAGCGGGCCTGTCTCGTCTCCGCGTCGCTCGACACGCCCATCCGTCTCGAGCCGGAGATCGCCGGGTGACGATGGGGCGCCCCGCGCTCCGCCGCACTGGGGCGGGGCCGCGACAGTCGCCGGCCTCGGTGTGCCGAAGTGACCGAAAACATGACGCTCGGCGGTGGCACCCCTGATGCAGTTCTGAACGCCACATCACTCGACGGAGGTGGTCAATGATCCGGCTAGCCAGCTCACTTCTTCTCGCGCTCGCGCTGGGGGTATCGGCGGTGACGCCGGCGGCCGACGCCGCGCGCACCTCGATGTACTCGGGATCCGTCGTCGCTCTCGATCCGCAAGGCGGCGTGATGATCATGGAAGAGGTCGGGCCCTGGCGAGTGGAGCAGGGCCGGACCGTCGTCACCCGGAGGACGATCAGCGTGACGTCCGCCACCAGGTTCAACACCTTCATCCGCGTCGACGTGCCGGGGCGGTTCGCGGGCGACTTCATCGAGGTCGCGCTCGACGCGGAGGACATCACGCCGGGAGACTTCGTGACCGCGGAGTGTCTACACGAGCGCGGTCGGCTCGTCGCCGTGCGGGTGACCATGGCCGAGGTGCGCTGACAACTCACAATGGCCGGCCACGACGTCCGCGAGATCCTGGTGGCCACCGACTTTTCGGAGACGTCGGATGCGGCCGTGCGCGTCGCCCACGCCTATGCCAGGGCATTCGGGGCCCGACTCCACGTCTTCCACGTCTCGTGGCCCGACGAGCATGGGCTGACGGAGCTGTTCGCGGTCCTCGTCGCCCAGATCGGGACGGCCGTGCCCGTGGTGATCGCTTCGCAGCGCGGGGACGCCGCGGAGGAAATCGTGCGCTATGCCAAGGCCCACGGCATCCATCTCATCGTCCTCGGCACCCACGGCCGCACCGGCGTGAGCCGCGTCTTGATGGGGAGTGTCGCCGAGCGGGTCATCCGCACGGCGCCGTGCCCGGTCCTGACGGTTCCGCCCGCCGGCGTCGGTGGCGAAGACGCGCGGGTGCTGCCACCCACCGTGTACCGCTGCGTCGCCTGCAACACGATGTCGCGCGACCTCCTCTGCGAGCCGTGCCGGGCTCGGCTCAGGGGCCAGGCGGTCTACGCCGAGCGCGAGAGTGAGCGCGTCCCGCACGCCAAGCCCACGCCGTGATCCTCGACGGGCGTGAGGTGCCGGTGCCGCCCGGCGCCTCCATCCTGGAAACGGCGCGCGCGGCGGGCACGACGAT